>CBDUAX010000055.1:0-13825 GCA_965365235.1 uncultured bacterium | reverse complement strand
AATCCCCGGCGGAACGGTTGTTACCGTTTCCGGCGCACCCACCCCCAACGGCACGGTTCTGGTCCAGGACGGATTGATCACCGCCGTGGGGGCGGGTGTGACCATTCCGGCAGGGGTGGAGCGATTCGACGCCTCCGGGAAGTTCGTCTATCCCGGCCTCATCGACGGGGGAACGGGTCTCGGCCTTCAGGAGGCCGGAGGGATGGCCGGGCCCGTCGATAACTTCGAGCTGGGGCCCTACAACCCTCACATCGAAGCCTACATCGGCATCGACCACACCAGCGAGATCTTGGGTGTGCAGCGTGTGGGTGGCTTCACCACGGTGGTAACAGGGCTGAATGGTCGGGGGGAGCCTATTCCCGGCTATGACAGCATGATCGACCTCTGGGGATGGTCGCCCCAGGAGATGGCGGTGGAGAAACGGATTGGGCTCCGGGTCAACTGGGCCGAGGACCGGGCCGAAGAGCTGGAGACCTACTTCGCGGAGGCCAAGGCTTACGCGGCCCGGGTAGAGATGTTCGAGGCGGGTGAGCTTTCCGAGTTCGAGTGGGACGTCCGGATGGAGGGCATGATCCCTGTGGTCACGAGAGAAGTGCCCGTCATCTTCGAAGCCCGTGGGGATGACGACATCAAGGCGGCCGTGGAGTTTGCCGAAGAGATGGACCTGCTCTACCTCATCCGAGGTGGCAGGGATGCCTGGAAGATCATCGACTTCCTGGTAGAGCACGACGTCAAGCTCCTCTTCAGCGGGATTCACGGGACACCAGGCCGTGATGAGCCGTACGACGTGCACTTCGCCACCCCGGCGCTCCTTCACGAGGCGGGGGTGGACTTCGCCATCTATTCAGGCGGAACCGCCAACGTCTTCAGTCTCACGTACGAAGCGGGAATGGCCGTGGCCTTCGGGTTGCCCCTGGAGAAAGCCCTTCGATCGCTGACCATCGACGCGGCGAGGCTTCTGGGTGTTGACGATCGGCTCGGAAGCATCGAAGAGGGAAAGGTCGCCAACCTCCTGATCACGACCGGGAACCCGGTGGAGTACACCAGCCAGGTGGAGACCATGTTCATCCGAGGTGAGTTGGTGCCCTGGAACGACAAGTTCAACAGGCTGAAGGACCGGTATCGGGCAAGGACAGGGGGGATGCTTCCGTAAGCCTGTGGAGACCCATAAACGATTGGAGCAACACGTGCGGGCGGCCCATACTCGGGCCGCCCGCTTCTTTTTTCCTGGTTCTGCCTGCCCAGCCTATAGTGGAACCCTAGGCCCAAATGCAGAACCGTTTCACCATCAATAAACAGGGCTTCCACGGCGCCGTGGAAGCCAAAGCCCCTGGCCATGGGGACGGATAACCCCCCCGAGGCTCCGAAGTCGGTCTCGGTTTCACTTTCCCCGGCCAATGTGGCATGGGTGAGGTTTAGCCTTGGCATGACCCAGCGCATGATGGCGGTAGTCAAGCTCGGTATGGTTTTTTTCGGGGAATGGTCTGGAAACGCGCCCTGAGGGACTCGAACCCCCAACCACCTGATCCGAAGTCAGGTACTCTATCCAATTGAGCTAAGGGCGCTGAAGCAAGAATAACCTGGTGTGGGTTGTTCGGGAATAACGGGCAAGGGGCTGGGGCCCTTCCCTATCCACCCGAACTCGATTCCCAGGACCTCGCTTGGGACCGAGCCAAATCCCCACGCACAGATGTCTGTACAGGGGCACCTCAGATTCCCAACCTTGTGAATGTGGGGCACCTTGCCGGGTCTACGGAAGAGCGCTCATCTTCCCAACACCTCCAGGATCAAACGGGCCCACGGACGTTCCGAAGGGTGGCCTGGTTCATTGATTCAAAGCCGGAGACACCCGCGGGCGGTGGAGGGGAAATCGTCGGAAATCTGAACCGGGACCAAGGAGCAGATACGATGACTGTCAGGAAAAGAGCCTTCAGTAGCTCTTCCATCAGCTTGTTTTTTGCGCTGTCGATCTCGGCGCTGGCAGCGGCGGGTTGCGGCCAGGACGCCGCCCTGGAAGGTGGCCAAGAGGCTGATCGAGCCTACATCAATGGAACTGTTTATACGGTTGACGAAGAGTTCAGCACGGCCTCCGCCCTGGCGGTGAAGGAGGGCCGGTTTGTCTACGTGGGCGATGACGCCGGGGTCCAGGGCCATATCGGGCCAGGCACCTCAGTCGTGGATCTGGAAGGCAGGACCATCATCCCTGGCCTCCACGACTCCCACGTTCACATCCGGTACGGGGAGAGGGAGCTGTATCCGCGGATTCCGGACATTCGAACCGGAATCGGTGAGTGGGCTTCCGTGGAACAGATGCAGGCGGTGATCCGGCATGCCCTGGAGACCGGGGAAGGCATGCGCCCCGGCCCCGAGCCGAGGTGGATCGTGTTGAGTGGTTGGATGTCCGCTGTCTGGGATCCGCCGATCTTCCGTAAGGAGCTTCTGGACGCCGCTGCCCCGGACAATCCCGTATACATAAGCCGCTACACCCATGGGAGTGGGGCAAACAGCAAAGCGCTTGAGCTTGCCGGCATCACCCGGGACACTCCCGATCCAGAGGGCGGTCACATCAAGAAGGACGAAAACGGTGAGCCAACTGGTGAGTTCGTAGAACGAGCTCCACCTCAACTCATGCGGCTCATACCTCCCCTCCCTCCCCTCACCGACGAAGAAAGGAACCGCAACCTCATCGACGGCACGGCGTTGGCCATCGCCAGCGGACTCACCACCATCCATGGCGCGTCCATGACGGGCTACGACGAGGTTCAGAGGCGGCTCGGACTCTACGAGCAGGGACTCCTCAAGATTCGGATCAACGAGATGGTCCACCCCAGCGCCGCCCGGCAGTTGGGGGAGCCGCTGAACTATGAGAACAAGTTCTTCGTTCGGTCCGTGAAGGAGTTCGCCGATGGAGCCCTGGGATCCAGAGGTGCCCTTTTCATGGAGGAGTACAGCGACTATCCGGACTACTTCGGCGAGCCCCGGAGAACCGAAGATGAGCTGGCGGCTCTGGGCACCGAACTCCTCCCCATGGGCTTCAACCTGCGGGTCCACTGCATCGGTGACGGTGCCAACCACGTGGCCATCAACGCCTTTGAGCGAGCTATGGAGGCTACCGGAACCAGTGGAGAAGATGCCCGCATGTCACTGGAGCATGCCCAGGTCTTCATTCCCGAGGACATCCCCAGGCTCAAGGAGCTGAACATCTTGGCGGCCATGCAACCGCTGCACGCCACCGAGGACATGAACTTCGCCGAAGCCAGGATGGGCTCCGAGCGCCTGAAATACGCCTATATATGGAGTGATCTCATCGACCTGGGTGTCCATGTGCCCACCGGGACGGACTACTCCGTCTCTCCCTTCAACCCATTCTATACCCTCCACGCTGCCATCACCCGGCAGGACCGGGACAACAACCCGCCGGGCGGATGGTTCCCCGAGCAGGCCATGACCCGGGAAGAAGCCCTGCGGGGAGCCACCATCGAGAGCGCCTACGCTATGTTTGCCGAGGACATCATGGGCTCCATCGAGGTAGGGAAGCTGGCTGACTTTCTCGTCATCCCGGTGGACTACATGACCGTTCCGGCGGAGGACATCTGGAAGATCGAGCCGGACATGACGATCATCGGGGGTGAGGTCGTGTACACCAAGTCAGCAGAGACGGGGAGCTGACCTCCGGATCCGTCTCCCTGGTCCCGTGAAAAAGCCCGGCTCCCCTGATGGGGGCCGGGCTTTTTTTTCAGGTGGATCCTGAATCTTCCGCTTCAGACCCACTCTTCAACCGTCTACCCCTTCTCCTTGCCGGACCACCTCTTCGATCCGGTCCAGGAGCCGCCCGATGGTGGTCTCCTCGGTGAGAGGATTCATGACGGTGAGCCGAAGCCATCGTTGGCCCGCCACATCGGCCTGGGTTACGAGGAAGTCACCGTCCCTCATAAGCTGCTGACGTACTCTTGTCTGAGTCTGGTCGTCACCGGCATGACGGAAGCAGAGAATATTGGATTCAGGCCTGCACAAAACGTCGAAGCCTGGGCGGTCAGCGATCTGGTCGTGGATTTTCCGGGTGCTTCGGAATAATGCCCCGATGTTGGCGGCCAGCCCCTCTTCCCCCACCATGGCCAGGACCAGAAAGAACTTGAGACCGAGGGGGCTTTTTGTGCACTCGAACTGGTGACTGATGAAGTCGTGTCCGACCTCCCTCGTTCCCTCAGTGACGTAGGCAGCGTCCTGCTGAAAGGTCCCCAAAAGCCTCCTCCCATCCCTGAAGAGGACAGCGGCGCAGAGTGCCGAGGTCTGCAGAAGCTTGTGGGCGTCCCAGGTGAGGGAGTCGGCCATGGCCACGCCGGCAAGACGACTGGATTCCTCCTGATGGAGGAGGGCCGAAGCGCCGTGGGCTCCATCAACATGAAACCAAAGCTCCCGCTCCCGACAAAAGGCGCCCACCTCCTCCAGGGGATCGTAGAGGCCCGTGGCAGTTGCACACGCATTGGCGCAGACTGCCATCACCCGCTTGCCCGAATCCGTCACCGCCTGACAGGCATTTGCCAAGCTCTCCGGCCTCAGGCGACCCAAGCGGTCGGCGGGGGCCTCAACAAGGGCCCGGGTGCCCAGCCCCATGGTGGCCACGGACCTGGCCAGGGAATAGTGTGCAACCTCGGGGGCGACCACCACCAGCTCCTGGCCGCCTCCCTCCCTCCAGATATCTGGCGCCAGTGCGGCCCGAGCCGCAAGCAGGGCCGTGAGGTTGGCCAGGGATCCGCCATGGGTCAGCACCCCCCCACCGGCGATGGCCCCGGGAGTTGCGGTGTTCTTGCTGTTTCGGCCCGTCGGTTGCCAACCCACCTTCGCCAACATCCAGTCGATAACAAAGACCTCGATGGCACCCGCGGTAGGGCCCATCTCGTACACGGACATCCCATTGTTCAGCGTGCCTGAGATCAAGTCTCCCAGGGCAGACGCATAGTGTGGGATGGCAATCTGGTGGGCGAGATAGGAGGAGTGGTGTAGTCTGGTTGCTCCCTTCAGGAAGGCACGGAGGAAGGCCTCGAGTTGGACATCACTTTTCATTCCTCCAGAGAGGAGGCCATCCAGGTCCATGGAGTCCACCAACCTCTCCACAGGTTCAAGACTGGCTACCCCACCCTCCCCAACGGTACTCTCTTCCACAAACTGAGCGAGAGCCTGCAGTACCAGCCCGCCCTGTCTCCGAAAAGCCTGGGTGGACCAACCCGTCGATGATTCCATATTCTATCTCACGAATCGTTAGTTTCTTGGTTCAATTTGGGTGACCGGTTCCCGGTCGGGACGACAAAAAAACCCTGGGTGGGGATAGAAAATGCTCGACCTTTCGGCATACAAGATTCTCGTCGTCGATGACGAACCTGATGCCCGGGTGTTCATCTGCACTGTACTCTCCGACGCCAATGCCACGGTCGTCGAGGCCAGAGACGGTGTGGAGGCCCTGGAAGTGGCGCGGCGAGAAAAACCTGACCTCGTCACCTTGGACATCACCATGCCGGAGAAGTCCGGCTCGGAGGTGTACGAGGAGATGCGCAACGATGACGAGCTCCGAGGCATCCCGGTATGCATCGTGTCTGGCCAACCAGAGCTGCGCCAGCTGATCTATCAGCGCGTGACACCCCCGCCAGACGGGTACCTGGACAAACCGATCCATGAGGACAAACTCCTGCGGTCGGTTCGCAAGATCCTGGCTCTGGCCTCAAGAAGGGCCTCCTGAGGCGAAAAGGAGGATCCAGAGCCGCCCAGGTGCACCACCCCACCTCGCAGGTCGCGGACAAAAGGACGGGATCTGCTAGTCCCCGCCTTTCACCCATTCGTCGAACCACCCGATGAACCGGGCCCACATATCAAACTTGTTCTCAATGGCCCGAGGGGTGTGGGATTCAAAGGGGTATTCGTAGAGAACCGCCGTCTTCCCCAGGGTTGTCAGAGCATGGATCATCCGCCTCGACTGGACGGGGAAGGTTCCCGTGTTGTTGTCATCACCGCCGTGGTACATGAGGAGCGGTGTGTCGATCTGGTCGGCCCGGAAAAAGGGTGACATTTCGATGTAGGTATGAGGGGCTTCCCAGATGATCCTCCGCTCGGCCTGGAAGCCCGAAGGGGTCAGGGAACGGTTGTAGGCTCCGTCGCCTGCGATGCCTGCTTTGAAGAACGGCGCGTTGGCCAGGATGTTTGCGGTGGCGAAGGCACCGTAACTATGGCCGCCGTGTCCGATGCGGTCGATGTCGATGACGCCCAGAGCATCCACAGCTCTGATGGCACCGTACATGGCATCCACCAGATTGGCGATGTAGGTGTCATTGTAGTTCTCACCGATGATGGGGATTTCCGGATAGACCAGCGCGTAGCCCTGCGTCAGCCACAGGTCCGACCAGCGTAGCCAGCTCATATGCGTGAAGGCATTCTTGTTTCGTGAACGGACCACCGCGTTCTGGTACAACTCTGGGCGTTCGTACTCCCGGGGATACGTCCAGAAGATGGCGGGCACCTTCTCCCCTTCAACGTAGTCGGTGGGGAGTGACACACGGCCATGGACCTTGAGTCCGTCGCGGCGTTCGAAGTCGAAGTCGATGCGCTGGGCCGCTGTCACCTCGGGGAACGGGTCCACATTGTTGGTGAGGTTCTCCCAACTCCCATTCTCCCATAGGTAGCTGTCGGGGAAGTCGGTCATGGACTCTCGGCTGACGATCAACCGTTCCCCATCCGGATCGAGGAAGACAAGGGGCCGGTCGAAGGAATCAGTGGCGCCCTCGAAGATTCGTTGGGTGGAGCCATCGGAGAGATCAAGCCGATCGACAAAGGGTTGAGGACGAAAGTCAGATTTGTACCCCGGTCCGATGAGGTAGGCCGCCTCCCCTTCCCTCGACACCAGAGCATGGGGAATCCCATTCCCAGTGCGGAGGGTGGTGAGGTCACCTCTTTGCGCTGTGGGGTCGCTCGAATCATAGAAATCGACGAGCATGGTCCGCGTCGGCGACGCCGACCCCAGTCGCCAATACGCGATGCCCTCATCCCCATCCTTCGACACCGTGGCGAAGGCGAAATCCCCGTCCAATGAATACACCACCGACCGGATCGGGTCTTCACTCTCGGCCACGATCTCGCCGTTCTGGAGGTCGAATGGCTCGGAGATCCGCATCAGGCGATCGGGCCGGGGTGTTTCAGGATCCTCATCATCCCGCTCAGCCCGCAGCAGGTACCCCAGGCCCGATCCATCCGGGAGCCAGGCGAAGGCCCGGGGACCCCCGCCGCCGTTGTTCCCCCCGAAACCTCCGCCCTCATTGAGCGGTCGATGGTCGAGTTCGGCAACCTCGTCTCCGTCCCGATCAAGAATCACCGTAGTCCGAGGGAAACCACGGTAACTCGTGATGTAGCTGAACGGGCGTTCGATACGAATCGCCAGAAGGTGCTGTCCGCCCGGGCTGAGGGAGATGGACTCGTACATCCCCGGCTCCCCCATGGGACGGGGCGAACCTCCAGGTCGAAGCTCGGTGATCTGGCTCCGAGAGTAGTGCTCGAAGAGATCCTCGTCGTGGGGGTCTTCCAGCAGATTCGGGAACGTCCTCGTAGACGTTGGCTCCTCGCGGGTCCGCCGCGTGAGGGGTCCTGTGGGGATGGGGTTTCTGGCAGGTTCCACCCCACGGTCGGATGGAACCAGGAGGGTGATCAGGGTGCCCTCTGGCGTCCATTGGAGCATGTTCGACGGGCCGGTCCCCTGGCCCCTGGCGCTGGTTCCGATGGTCGCCAGAACCCGGGCTTCTCCGAGACTCAGAGTGCGGCCCGTTGACGCCTCGGCAATCCAGGCCTCGGTGTGGGTGGGCAGATGGGCCAGAAAGGCGATTCTGCTCCCATCCGGGGACCAGGTGAAGTCACTGGCGAAGGAACCGGCCGGCAGATCGACCTCGATAAAGCGCCTTCCACTCAAGGAGTAGAAGCGGAACCCATCGATCCCGTAGGTATCGAGGTGCCAGAGGCGATCCGTCTGGGGCCGGAGCTCCAACTCTCCCAGGCGGTAGGTTTTTCGGGCCATCAAATCCAGCGTCGACAGCTCGTTGATGTGGGGGATCAGGAAGTGATCTCCGTCAGGGCTCAAATACTCGAGGGTCGCGTAGTTCCTGTCCTCTTGGAGAATCCGCTCGATTTCCGGGGGCGGCCGCAGATAGCTCGCCGTGTCAGGGTTCTCGGTGGGACCTTCCCGCTCCTGCGCCATGGCTGGCGATGAAAAGGAGAGGAAGGGCAGGACGAAAACGAGGCAGAGACGGCGGAATCTGATCATGTGAATCACTCTGGAAATTGCAGATCGAAGGTGAATTTCTTCTGGGCTGGTGGCCTTCCGAAGTGCAGTCTGAGGCCAGGACGGCCGCCAGAACACCCCCTATAGAGGGTCAGCCCCTCCCTACGCTCGGGCATGCCAGGCCCTCAGCACCTCGGCTTCCCGTTCCGGTGACAGCACCCGCCCCCGAGGACGCTCCTCCTCCGGGGTGGCTTGATACCAGTCGACTGTGTCCCGGGCTGTCACTCCGACGGGCCTGAAAGTCAGGCCCTCGGCAACCGCCTTGTCGACGTTGTACTGATTGTAGCCTTCCAGGCCCGGCATCCGGACAGTCGTGCTCCCCAACCCGCTGAGCTCCCCCATCACCTCTTGCTCCCTCAGAAAATCTTCCGTGGCCCAGGTGAAGGTCGCCTCCACCTCCAGCCCCCCCCTGATCTCCTCCAGCATCCGGCCCATGGGGTATGGAGGACTGCAAACGTTGAAGATGCCCATTACCGATCGTTCACAAAGGCTGAGGGTGAACACCGCCAGGTCACGTGCATCGATCCACTGAACCGGATCCTCGTACTCCCCCGGCACCAGGACCTCGCCACCACGAGCGACACGTACCGGCCAGTACGGGAATCTCATGGTGGGATCCCCTGGCCCAGTGATCAATCCTGGGCGGACCACAGTCGTCCGCCCGGGAAAAACCTCCTCGGCAGCTCGCTCGCACAGGACCTTTTGGCCCCCATAGCCGGAGCCGGTCACCGCCTCCCCGGCCTCTTCGTCATATTCTGCCACCACTCCGCTCTCATCCTGATCCACCACCCCGTCATCGGCATAGACCGACAGCGTGGAGATGAAGAGGTACTGTTTGACCGAATCCCTCAGCACATCCGCCGAGAGCCTCACCCAATCTGGATTTGTGGCGGGATTGTCGATCACTACATCCCACTCCCGTCCTCTCAAGGCCTCAAGATTGTCGTTTCGGTCACCAACAAGCCTCTCAACCTCTGGGAAGAGCTCAGGGTTGGTCCTACCGCGGTTGAAGAGGGTGACGGTGTGGCCGCGACCCAGTGCGTATTCGACCTGGTGGGGTCCGATGAACCCTGTGCCTCCGAGAATGAGGATGCGTAGAGGATCCGGGGTACCCCCCCCCTCATCAGGGGAACAGCCCCACGCCCCGAGATACAGCCCGCCCCCGGCAGCGAGAGCAACCTTCAGGAAATCTCTTCTGGTGGTGTTCATCGGTGTCACTCCTTCACCCGGTCGCAGAGAAGAGGAAGTCCAAGATTCAAGGTCGGAAGAGGAGACGCAGTGCGAAGGCGATGGTGGTCGCCGTCACCACGTTCCGGACCCAATTGTGGCCCTTTCGAATCTGCAGCCGGACCCCCGCCATCGCTCCAAGAAAGTTCCCGGCTGCCAAGGCAAATCCCATGGCCCAATCGACCTTGCCACTCCAGGCGAAGAGGGCCAGGGCCAGAGGAGTGAAGGCCAGGATCAAAGGAACCTTCAGGGCGTTTCCTCTAATGAGGTTCAAACCCGCCGCGGAGGTCACGGCCAGGACGATAAACCCAACACCGGCCTGGATGAATCCCCCGTATACCCCCACCAGGAAGAAGCAGGTAACGAAGGCCCACCTCTTCGCCCCTGTGGGGAGTGGGGCATCCCCATCCTCAGGGGGTTTGATGGGACGCCACACGGTCCAGGCGGCAGCACCCACCAGTACCACGGCCAGGATTCTCTGGAACGCCAGGTCCCCGACACGGACCGCAGCCAGGGTGCCGAATACCACCCCCACCAGGGCAGGCGGAACCGCCAGGAGCAGCCATTCCTTCGAGATCAGTTTTCGGCGATGGAAACTCCAGGTCGCTCCAGTGTTCTGAATGAGGATGGCGACCCGGTTGGTCCCATTGGCCACAGTCGGAGGCAGGCCGAGGAAGATCATCACCGGAAGAGTGAGGAGGGAGCCTCCACCGGCAACGACGTTGAGTACGCCGGCCGCAAGGCCTGCGAGGAAGAGAAGGAGAGAAGGGATGAGGGCGTCGGGCAAGGTGACTCAGGGGTCGGGGTGACGGTCTCCGGGCAGCCCCAACTTGGTCAGGAACGGGTTGGGGCACCAGACTGGGGTGGTTGAAGTGCTCATCCTTCCACAGTAAGGTTGATGCGGCTGGCCACCACCGACTGATCAGGAGGACCCACCCCCCGGTATGAAAAGCTATCTAGAGATCGTCCGGACGATCCTCGACACCGGCTGGACCAAGAAGAACCGCACCGGGATGGACGCCATCACGGTGCCGGGCATGATGTTTGAACATGACATGGCCCAGGGTTTTCCCCTCCTGACCACAAAGACCGTGCCCCTCAGGTTGGTGGCCTCCGAACTCGAGTTCTTCATCCGTGGCACCACCGACAAGGAATGGCTCCGGAGCAGAAACAACCACATCTGGGACGAGTGGTGCAGTCCAGAAAAGGTGCCCTACGGTCACGATAAGGAAACCCAGGCCCGCATGGCCGCCGAACGCGAGCTGGGGCCCATCTACGGGTTCCAGTGGCGGCACTTCGGCGCCCGGTACCGGGCATGGGACGAAGCCCCCGATGGAGAAGGCGTGGACCAACTCCGGATTGTGGTGGAGAAGCTCAAGACGGACCCCGACGACCGGCGTATGATCGTGTCGGCCTGGAACCCGGTGGACTTCCACCGTATGGCCCTACCCCCTTGCCACTACTCCTTCCAGGTGACCGTCACCGATGGAAAAGTGAACCTCCTCTGGAACCAGCGTTCCGTTGATGTGGCACTGGGGTTGCCCTTCAACATCGCCAGCTACGGACTCCTCCTTCATCTGCTGGCGCTTGAGTCGGGGTTCGGAGAGGGCCGGTTGGTGGGTTTTCTGGCGGACACCCACATCTATATGAACCATGTGGAAGGATTGCAGGAGCAGTTGAGCCGAGAGCCATTCCAGCTCCCGAACATCCGCACCGAGCCCTTCACCTCCCTTTTCGACTGGCAGTACGGACACACCGGTGTGGAGGGGTACGAACATCACCCACGGATCCAATTCGCGGTGGCGGTCTAGATGCCCGAAATCGTCATGATCGCCTGTGCAGCCGAGAACGATGTCATCGGCAACGGCCCGGAGATCCCCTGGAGCATCAAGGAGGAGTTCGGCCATTTCGCCGAGCTCACCAGGGGCTACCCCTGCATCATGGGCGACGTCACCTACGAGTCCCTCCCGCCGAAATCGAAGCCTCTTCCCGGACGGGAAAACATCGTCCTCTCCCTGGACCCGGAATACGATCCCGAAGGGGTGACCCTCTTTCGGGATTTCGGCGAGGCCATGCAATATGTGCGGAGGCTGGACACCAAACGGGCTTTCATCTGTGGGGGGGCCACGATCTACCGACTGGGGTTGGACATCGCCGACACGCTGGAACTCACGCGGCTGGACCGTGCCTACCCCGGCGACGCCACCTTCCCCGAGGTCGATCCGGAGGCTTGGAGGTTGGATGCAATCGAGGGGGCGTCCGGAATCGACAGAATATCTGGAGACAGGGTGAGTTTCCAGTACCAGACCTGGCACCGAAGATAGGGCGGCTAGACGCCGCACGGGGGTCCATCTCACTCCGGTGAGACCTCGGCGTCGAGGGCCATGGGAGCCACAGACCACTTCCTTCCCCCCCTGTCCCACCAGCCGTCCAGGTTTGATTCCCGGTGGACCCAATCCTAGCTTTCCGCCCCAGCCTGAAGGATCGCCCAACCCTCAGAAGCGGGAGCCGTCCCATGAGATCTGCCGTCCGCACGCTTCGGGCCCTGGCCCTGACCCCTCTCGTCGTATTCCCTCCCCTCCCCGCCCTTCACCAGGCCGCATCGGCTCAAGAGAGCGTCTTTGTCGGCGACCATCTCTTCCAACTTCTGAACGGGGAGATCTCGGGGGACGCCGCGTTCGAGACCATCCGGTTCTTGACCCAGTTCCACCGCCCCGGGAATAGCGCCGGGTTCACCGCGTCGGCGGACTACCTCTACGAAAAAGCTATTGCGTTCGGCCTGGAAGATGTAGCTCGCCTCACCCAGCCCATGAGCTCCCCGGCCTGGAGCGCTACCGAGGGAGAGATCTGGATCACGAGTCCCGTGACGATGAAGCTGGCGGACCTCACAGACGTCCATCTCATGCTGGCCGACAACAGCCGGTCGGTGGACCTGGAAACGGAGCTGGTTTACGTAGGCGAAGGAACTTCGGGTTCGGACTATGAGGGGCTGGACGTAAGGGGAAAGGTGGTCTTCGCAACCGGGAGCCCCGGGGCTGTAGCAGGCGTCGCCATCGCCCGTTTTGGAGCCGCGGGCCTGGTCACCACCGCGGTCAGGAACACGAGCCTACCCTGGGACAACCCGGACCAGATCCCATGGCAGCGGATGCCTCAGACCGCCCCTCAGGGCGTGGACAACTGGTTCGGCTTCGTCATCTCGGCCCGGCAGGGCGATGAGCTCCGGGCACTCCTGGAGGGGCGGAACCTCCCTCCGGCGGTGGCATTCACCGGCGCCGATCCCTCGGACCCGGTGCGGGTGAAGGTCCATATCGAGACCAGCCTGGACACCTCAGACCTGGAGACAGAGTTCATCGAGGCCCGAATCAACGGCACCGACCCCTCCCTGCCAGGGATCGTCCTGGTCTGCCACATCCAGGAGGAGAAGTTCTCGGCCAACGACAACGCCTCGGGTTGTGCCAACGTCCTGGAGATCGGCCGGTCCATCAAGCGGCTCATGGACACCGGGATGTTGGAGCGCCCCCGCCGGACCATCAGATTCTGGTTCCCCGATGAGATCGGTGGGCCCTACTGGTACTTCGAGACCCATCCCGAAGCCCGGAACGACTTCATCGCCGCCATCAACCAGGACATGGCCGGTGCCCTCCAAACCGCCGGCAGCCGGGTCCAACACATCATCCGAAGCCCCCACCACGCCGCCTCCTACGTGGCCGACGTGGTCCAGAGCGTGGCGGAAATGGTGATCCATGGGAACTCTGGATACCTGGCCGCCTTGCAGGCCGGGGCTCCCAATCCCTTCCCCAAGCCCATCTTCTCCCGCCTGGGTACCCGGGATGGGTACAGGGCCGAGATCGTGCCCAGCTTCAACAACTCCGACCAGATGGTCTTCAATGACGGGATCATCGGAATCCCCGCCGTAGGGTTCATCAACTGGCCAGACCCGTACATCCACTCCTCCGGGGACGATCTCTGGCAGATCGACCAAACCCAGATGAAGCGGAACTCCTTCATTATCGCCGCCTCCTCCCTTTTCATGGCCAACGCCACGACCCGGGATGTGCCCACCCTTATCGCCGAAGTCCAGGGGCGGGGTGCTGAGCGGATGGGGAAGGACCTGGGGGCTGCCATGGCCCACCTGGCCGCAGCCGATCCGGCCCATCGGGGGGAGGCTTTCAAGACCGGGAGCTGGATCCTGGAAGCCGGGATGGCTCGGGAGCAGATGGCGCTGGCAATTATCGATGACTTTGTAGGGGGAGATGCCCCGGCCCAGCACGCCGTGCAGGACGC
>CBDUAX010000054.1:0-14068 GCA_965365235.1 uncultured bacterium | reverse complement strand
TCTTGCAGATCAATAATTCAACTGTACGTAATATCAAGGAACTGTCTCTGGAAACAGCCAGCGGATTCACCATCGGCGAAGGAATTCGACGCCTGGGCGGCGATCCTGATCGTTTGCAGGAAGCCACCCGTGAGGTGGGCGATGCCGCAGGGTTTTTCGAGCTCCATGTGGAACAGGGCGCGATCCTGGAAGACCGGGGAATCACCATTGGCGTGGTGGAGGGGATTGTCGGGATTCGCCGTTGGACGGCTACGGTCCACGGAGCCGCGAACCATGCCGGCACCACTCCCATGGATCAACGCCAGGATGCTTTGCTTGGGGCGGCACGACTGACCCAGGCCGTGAATCGGGTCGTGACTTCCATCCCCGGGAGTCAGGTCGGGACCGTGGGCCGGATTCAGGCCCTTCCCGGAGCCCCCAATGTGATTCCTGGGAAGGTCGTGCTCAGCATCGAACTCCGGGCATTGGCCATGGAAACCATCCAGACAGTGTTCGACGGCATCCGGGAGGAGGCCCGAATCATCAGCGTCGAGAACGATACGCCTATCACCCTGGACGAGTTCTACCTGAGTCGAGCCGCACCGACGGATGACCGATTCAGGGGATGGGTGGAGGATTCCGCGGAGGATTTGGGCCTTTCTCATCAACGGATGCCCAGTGGTGCTGGGCACGACGCTCAATCGGTGGCCCACTTTGCCCCCACGGGCATGGTTTTTATTCCGAGCGTCGGGGGTTTGAGCCATCACCCGGACGAATTCTCCCACCCGGATGACATCGAGGCCGGAGGAAACGTCCTTCTAGGTGCGCTGTTGAGGGCCGACTCGGGGTTGGATTGACCCAGCCTCTGTCCCGCTATCCCTCGTCCAGGATCACGTTCTGGTAGGCATACAGGCCAGGCGACCCTCCGGTGTGGAGGAAAAGAACCCTCTCGCCCTTCTTGAAGTAGCCTTTCCGGATCAGGTCCAGGAGGCCCGCTGCGGCCTTTCCGGTATAGACTGGATCTAGGAGGATCCCCTCCACCCGAGCGAAGGTCCGTACGGCTTCGGCCATCTCCCGAGTGGGTAGAGAATATCCAGGCCCCACGTAGTCATCGAAGATCTTCAGCTCGCCGTCGGCCAACTCGGATGGTAATCCGAGGAACTCACGGGTTTTGGTGGCCAGGCCCCCGATGAGGCCTTCCTGTTCCGGGACGGGTCGCCGAACACTGATCCCAGTCACGGGGATCTTGCTTCCCATGGCCCGCATCCCCACCAGGATTCCGGAGTGGGTTCCACCGCTTCCGCTTGCGCAGACCAGATGGTCCAGCTGGATGCTCTTCTGGAAAGCTTGTCCCAGGATCTCCTGGGCACAGGATACGTACCCCAACGACCCCAAAGGATTCGATCCTCCGCCAGGGATGATGAAGGCTTTCCGTCCCTCCGCGGCTACCTCATCGGCTTCCGCCTGCATCACCGCATTCAGGTCGGTACCGAGATCGACCACGGTGATCTTCTCAACCCCGAGAAGGCGGAAAAGGTAGTTGTTTCCGCTGGCATCAGGGTGGTAGGAGTCGGGCACTCGTTGCTCGATGACCAGCCGGCAACGAAGCCCCTCCTTTACCGCCGCCGCCAAGGTCAGACGACAGTGGTTCGACTGGGGCGCTCCGACGGTGATGAGCGTGTCCGCCCCCTGCTTCAAGGCCTCAGCGACCAGGAACTCGAGTTTCCGGGTCTTGTTCCCGCCACCGGTCAGTCCCAGAAGGTCGTCTCGTTTGATGAAGATGTGTGGTCCACCCATGACCTGGGTCAGGCGGGGAAGGTGCTCGAGGGGAGTCCACCCCTCGGTATACCGACGTCTTGGAAAACGGGCGAGATCCATGATGGTCCTCTCAGGGGTATGGCCCTTCCCGAGCTGGAAAAGAATGCGGCTCAGGGCAGGTGCCTTCTTTGGCGACCGGTGGACGGGGGCGGATGGGTGAATGACCCTCAAGAACAGGCCCCCTCCCAAAAACCACTCGAGATTGGCAGAGAGAATGGCGAAGAGAGGGACGAGAAGCCAGAGGGCTCAGGGATGAACCCGCTCCCTCTCGTGAGGGAGAGCCCCGGATCAGCTTAAGTCTTCGGGGCGGACTCGAGCCAAAGTCTCATTCATCCTCAATTGGCGTCCAGGATGAAGGTGTAGCTGTCGCCAATGGCGAAGTGCTTCGCAGTTGGCCCCAACAACTCCAGCAGGGCCACACCCAGGGCCCGGTCTTCCGTCACCACCGAGACGGCCAAAACCGCCCGCGTTCCGGGGTGATCCGGGAGCCCATCGGGGAGTGCCCAGTTCTGCCAGTCCAGTCGGTAAGGCCCCCTGTTGAAGGGGAGGCCGTCCAGGTAGGGAACCAACTCTGGGGGGACAATGCCCGGTCCAAGATCCCGAGGCCAGGAGGAATGCTCGGACCGGTACTCCGAAACAGCGGCCTGCACCGCGGTGATGTCGGCTGCAATCTGAGCGGCCTGTGTCTCCAAACGGACCCCCTGGTAGATGGGGAGACCCAGGCGGACAAGGACGGAGAGGACCATCAGGGCTGTCAGCGCCTCGAGTACCGTGAAGCCGAGATCACGCTGAATGGAAGGGTGCAGACCGGGTCGACCAGGGTCCTTCATCGGGCTTCCGGCGCCGTGAAAAGGTGGCGGATCGCCTCGATGAACTCATCCTGAGGTTCGCGGGACGAGTAGGAGATCCTGATGCGTCCCCCCCTCCCCACCAGGAGATAGCCTCTGGCGTCCAGCCGCCGGTAGTCGACGCCCGGCGGAAGCGGGCCCAACTCCTGCCCCCCCGGGGTCCGATTGCTGGATCTCCGGAAAGCCTCCACCTGCTGCATGGTAATCCACATGGCCGCTCTCACCGCTGAGGCCTCTTCAGCCAGGGTAGGTGGTGGGGGTGGGGGCCGGTTCAACCATCCTGGCGAGCCGAACCAAGCGTAGACCGCAACGCCGGTGGCCAGGGCCAGGAGAACCAGCTGGCGGCCCAGAGGTTTCGGGCCTTGGGCCCGGACCCTGGCCTGAGCTTCCGTCCGCTCGGCATGGTGCCTCGCGACCGAAGCGAGGAGGGAAGCTCGCTCTCCTTCCGAACTCTGGGAGACGTCCGGTTCGGCCGGATCGATCTTGGATTGATCCTCAGAACTCATAGCCAGCTTGCTCTGTGAGCCTTTGCTTTCCGTCGGACCTCCGGGTGGGGATACCCCCAGGGTCTCGGGTCCCCCTCGGAGGTTGAAAGACCAGAGGAAAGGTACCACGGTCGCGGCTTGGCCGTACAGAACGGACAGGCCGGAAGGGAGGGAATCCCATTCGCTCCGTCCTGAAGGGTTTCTCATCGGCTGACCTCCAACCTTCGTTTCGGGGAACACACTCCTTGACCCTTTGCTCCCCTGCCTAGATTTTCAAAGGGGATGAAAACGATTCTCAACTAAAGGAATCGAGTACATGCGTTCTGGAGGTGGGTTTTGGGGAAGGGTCGCCAGAAGGCGCAGAAGGCGCCGCCGGCGCGGTCGGTTCGCGCCCCTGACTCTCGCCGATCTCACGGAGGGGGAGACCGGGATTCTGGCTTCCCTCGAGCTTCCTGAGGACGTGGCACTCCGACTCATGGAACTCGGGTTCCTTCCCGGTTCCGTGATCGAGGCAGGAAAGACGGCCCCTGGTGGCGACCCGAGGGTCTTCCGGGTGGATGGGAGCGAGATCGCCTTACGTCGAGAGACCGCCAGGAATCTCCTTCTGCAGCCGGCTCGATGAACCCTGCCTCTTCCACCGCTACTCTCTCCGACCCTGCTAGCCCAGCCAATCTGATTCCGGCTCCTGGCTCCACGGTGGCATTGGTGGGCCCTCCAAACTGCGGGAAGTCCACCCTTTTCAACCGGCTCACCGGACTCAGACAAAAGACCGCCAACTTCCCGGGTGTTACTGTGGAAAGGCACCATGGCACCGTTCGCCTTTCATCGGGCCGGGAGTTGGAGCTTCTGGACCTGCCAGGGACCTACAGCCTGACTCCTCGCTCCGAAGACGAACGGATCACCGACGATCTTCTCCGAGGGAAGATGCCCCAGGTCTGCGTTCCGGATGCCATTCTCCTGGTCCTGGATTCCACGAACCTCGGGCGGAACCTCGTCATGGCCGCCCCTATGTTGGCCCTGGAGAAACCCATCCTGGTGGTTTTGAATATGGCCGACGAGCTGAGACGCCGGGGAGGAGAAGTGGATCCGGAGGCCCTCTCGGAACGGCTCGGGGCCCCGGTGGTTCTTGTGAGTGCTGCCAAGGGAGAGGGGCTGGAAGAGGTTCAGAAGTTTCTGGAGAGCACCTTCAAGGCTCCCGCTCCTATCAAGCTCCCCGTCCTGAAGAGCCCACCTTCGTGTCGCGAGTGGGCCGGACAGGTGGCGGCGGAGTCAGCGTACCGACCTCCGGTGGCGCCGGTTTGGACCCAGAGGCTGGATGGTGTGTTTCTCCACACCTGGCTGGGGCCCCTCCTCTTTCTCCTGGTGGTCGTGGCCGTATTCCAGACCATCTTCTACGCCGCCATCCCGTTCATGGATGGTGTGGAGTGGATGGTTACGGTCTCAGGGGATTGGATACGGGCGACCCTTCCGGACTCGGTCCTCAAAGACCTTCTGGTGCAGGGGATCTGGGGTGGCGTCGGATCGGTTCTCGTTTTTCTTCCTCAGATCCTGCTCCTCTTCCTCTTTATCGGCGTCCTGGAGGACTCGGGATACTTGGCCCGTGCGGCCCTCATTGCCGACCGCACCATGGCCAAGGTGGGGTTGCAGGGGAAGTCGTTCATCCCCCTTCTCTCCGCGTATGCATGTGCCGTACCGGCGATCATGGCCACACGGACCATCGAGAACAAGCGAGACCGACTGGCCACGATTCTGATCGCACCATTCATGACCTGCGCCGCCAGGCTTCCGGTTTATACGCTGGTGATCGCGGCTTTCCTCCCGAGTCGCCCGCTCCTGGGGCCGTTCCTGGGGACCCGGGCTGCGGCCCTGCTGAGTCTGTACGTCCTGGGGTTCGTTGCGGCCCTCGTTACGGCCCGAGTCTTGAAATCCACCATCCTGAAGAGTGACCGGACGCCCTTCGTCCTCGAACTCCCACCCTATCGCTGGCCGACAGCGAAGTCACTCGGGCTCCGCTTGTTGGATCGATCCAAGGTGTTCCTCCGACGCGCCGGCACGGTCATCATGAGCGTTGCGGTCGCCCTTTGGATCTTGGCCAGCCTTCCGGTGGTGGACGGGGTCGCACCGGCCATCGAAGAGAGCCTGGCTGGCACAATGGGCAGGACCATCGAGCCTATCATCGAACCGCTGGGGTTCGACTGGAAGATCGGTGTGGGCCTGGTGACCTCCCTTGCGGCTCGTGAGGTGATCGTCGGAACGCTGGGAACTCTTCATGGGATCGAGGGAGACGAGACCTCAGTGGGTCTTCAGGAGGCGCTACGGCAGGATCTTACCCTGGGCGGGGCAGCGGCCCTTCTGGTCTTCTTCGCTTTCGCCATGCAGTGCATGTCCACCGTGGCCATGGTACGTCGGGAGACGGGAGGGTGGAAGGTTCCGATCCTCCAGTTCACCTACATGGGGGTCCTGGCCTATTTCGGAGCTTTTGCGGCCAATCGCTTGGTGACCATCTTCTTCACCTAGCAGTTACGGGGGGCGTCCAAAAGGAATTCCCGGAGGGCCTCTGAGGTCGGCCCGATCCGGAAAACCCTCCGTTGGGCTTTCAACCCTCGGGCCAGTTCCGGAGGAATGGGGAGTTTCTCTCCCAGAATGGGCTCAACCACCTCGGCGAACTTGGCCGGATCAGCGGTGGCCAGGAGGACTCCGACCTCGTTCGGACGGCTCTCGAGCTCTCTTTCCAGCGCCGCATATCCCACCGCCGTATGTGGATCCAGGATAACTCCGACCTCTCTTCGGACCCGCCGGATTGTGGCTGTCGTTTCCTCGTCGTCGACGCTTTGTCCCACCAGGTGCCCCCGCAGCCGGTTCAGATCCCCCTCATAGAGGTGAAGGATTCGGGCGAGGTTGCTTGGGTTTCCCACATCCATGGCTGTCGAGAGCGTTTGTATCGATCGGGTCTGCTGGAATCTTCCGGTCCGGAGAAAACGGGGAACACCATCGTTCCGGTTTGTGGCTGCCAGGAAGCGGGCCCCTGGAAGGCCCATGGCTTTGGCGAGAAGGCCAGCTGCCAGGTTCCCGAAATTCCCAGACGGAACGGAGAAGAGGACCCGAGTCGGGGACGGACCCGTCTGGATCTTCGCCCATGCGTGGACGAAGTAGACGCTCTGGGGAAGAAACCGACCGATGTTGATGGAATTCGCCGATGTGAGGGAGACAGCCTGACGGAGGTCGGGATCCCGGAAAGCCTTTTTTGCCAGGCGTTGGCAGTCATCGAAATCACCCTGAACCCCGAGGGCTTGGACGTTCTCCCCCAGGGTGGAGAACTGCCGCTCCTGTCGGGGCGAGACCTTCCCATCGGGGAAGAGCACCACCACCCGGATGCCGGGAAGGCCCAGGAAGGCGTCCGCAACGGCACCCCCCGTGTCCCCGGAGGTGGCCGTCAAAATGGTCAAAGGCTCTTCGTTGCCGGATCGGAAGTGGGCCATGAGCCTGGCCATCAGGCGAGCACCCACGTCCTTGAAGGCCAAAGTCGGCCCTTTCGCAAGGTCAAGGAGTACGATCCGCTCCGAGAGTTGAGCCATATGGAGGGGGAAGTTGAATGCGGATTCAGCCAGCTTCTTCACCTCGCTGGGGACCAGCTCCTCGCTGAAGAGGCGGTGGAGGAGGGAGGATCCGGTTTCCCACCACTCCATGCCACTGAAGCCCTCCAACTCCCCCCGGGAGAGGTTGGAAAGGGATGAGGGCATGAAGAGGCCTCCATCCGGTGCCAGCCCGCTGAACAGTGCTTCGGGAAGGGAGGTAGGGGGGGTTCTTCCTGCGGTGCTGATATAGGGCATGGGGTCAGGGGGCCAAGATCCGAGCGCCTCGTGCCCGCCCTGGGGAGATCAGGATATCGGCTTCGAGCCCACCTGCCACTCGGAAGGCCTGGGCCATGGCCTTTCCCACTTCCCGAGCCCGGACCTTCCCCCGGCAGAGGGCGAAGAGAGAGGGGCCACTCCCGGAAAGGCTGGCGGCCAGGGCCCCGGCATCCAGCCCGGCCTTCTTCACCTGGTAGAATCCCGGCACGGTTTCGGCTCGAAGGGGTTCGGCCACTCGATCCTCCACCGCCCGCCCGATAAAGTCCCAGTCGCACCTGAACAAGCCCGCCACCAAAGCCGCTGTGTTTCCCCATTGAGCCACGGCATCGGCCAGTGCCACAGAGTCGCCCAGAAGGTCCCTGGCCTCGGCGGTCCTCGTCTCCCAATGGGGGTGGACATGAACGGAATAGAGCTCTTCAGGGACTTCGAGAGGGATGATCGTGGTGGGCTTCCAGGAGGGGACGAGAACGAGACCTCCCACCAGGGATGGAGCGGCATTGTCGGGATGGATCTCCCCGGAAGCCACGCTTTCGCCCTCCAGGGCACACTCCAGGACCGCCTCTCTGCTCAGAGGGATCTCGAGGAGCTCGTTGACGGCCACCGCGGCGGCCACGGCACTGGCTGCGCTCCCACCCATTCCTGCTGCCAATGGAAGCCCCTTCTTCAGCTCCAGTCCCACACCGAAAGCGGCTCCGGCTCGATTCAGAACCGCCCTGGCCGCGGCCCCGGCGGTGTTCTGCCTCGGATCCCACGGAAGGCGCCCCTGGTCCCCCGTGACATCACGAATCCTCACCCCGGGCTCATTCCCGCGGATGGCAGTGACCTCGTCTCCGGGGCCTTCCAGGGCCAGGCCAAAGACGTCAAACCCGCACGCCACATTCCCGATGGAGCCGGGGGCGAAAACACGGCAAGAATGGCTTGGACTCACCGATTCTCCTGGATTCTTCTGGAGTGGTCCCGAACGATGAAGAATACGCGTCTGACCGACTCTGGCCAATCCGTTCCCCCGGGCTTTCTTCTACCGGGGAATTCTTCAGGTCAGACGGATTTCTACCCCGTCCGATAAGGGGACAAATTGTCACGGGATGCATGAGAGGCCCACCGCCGGATTCCCCTTATCTTTGGGCAGATACCCCGTTGTTGCCTACTTTCTCGCCCCGCTCCATACCTTGTCCCCTGGCACGAAATACGCTAAGGGGTCACTGGGGTTGTCCGCCTCCGAAGAGCATTCGCTCCTTCGGGGGCCTGCTTACCGAGATCAAAAGGGTAGATCATGGAGACTGAGCTCCCCGTGGTTGGGGCCGATGCCTCTGAAAAGAAGGGTTCACCAATGAAGAAGAAGGTGACCCGGGCGAAGTTGACGACGCTGGAAGTCGTTTCCGATCCGGGGGAGGGTGCACAGAAGTGCGCTCAGACCTTTGGTGCGGTTTCGGCGAAGATGGGGAATGGCGTTTGGACGGTGGAGATCATTCCCGCCGAAGTTCAACCGCCCCCACGGCTTCCGGCTGGTGCGAGCGGAAACCGGATCCGAATTGGATCCGTCCCCGTCACGAACTGGGGAGACAAGTCCGGCGTCATCGTCGCCCTGAATGAGCAAGTTCTGCTTGCCCGGCACCGCCTCGGGGCTTTGGAAGACGATGCGGTGGTCCTTCTGGAGAACATGTGGAAGGACCACAAGGATGAGGACATCCGGAAGCAATGGGTGGAGGCCATGGAGGAACTCTCCGGTACGAACTACCGGATCGTTGAGGTCCCCATGGAAGAGGAGTGTCTCAAGATCGTGGACAACCCCAGGCGGGGTAAGAACATGTGGGTCTTGGGGCTTCTCTGCTACATCTACGATCGGGATCTGGAGATTGCCGCTGCTCAGATCGCCCACGCCTTCCGAAAGAAGGCCCAGTCTGTCACCGACCGGAATGTGGAGCTCTTGAATGCGGGCTTCGACTGGGCTGCCGAGAACCTGGGATTCGGGTACGAGGTTCCCTCAATCGGCGATGACCGGCCGCATGTGGTGATGAATGGGAACGAAGCCATCGCCATGGGCGGTGTGGCTGCCGGTATGGACCTGGCCGCCATGTACCCCATCACCCCAGCCACCTCGGTCTCTCACCATCTGGGTGAGATCTTCCTGAGATTCGGGGGGATTCTTCACCAGGCAGAGGATGAGATCGCTGCGGCCGGGGTGGCTGTAGGTGCCTCCTGGTCAGGAAAGTGCGCGTTCACCATCACCTCCGGTCCGGGAATGGCGCTGAAGACCGAAATGCTCGGTCTGGCGATTATGACGGAGATCCCTCTGGTGGTGGTGGATGTCCAACGGGGTGGCCCCAGCACGGGGTTGCCGACCAAGGTGGAGCAATCAGACCTCCTGGCCTCCATATACGGGCAGCCTGGCGACGCACCTCACATCGTCATGGCCCCCTCCAGCATCGAGGAATGCTTCTACTCCATGATCACGGCCCGAAAGATCGCCGAAGCCTTCCGGATGGTGGTCATGGTACTCACCGATGCCAACTTCGCCACAGGGGTTTCACCCTTCCCCAGGCCGAAGCTGGATCCGTCCTGGGTTGCGGCGCCGCCGGACCTCTCGCCCATACCCGAGGGCCTCAGGCCGTACGACTGGGATCCGGAAACGGGCCTCTCCCGGCGCTTTATCCCTGGGGCTCCCGGTGGGATGCATACCCTCACCGGTTTGGCTCACGACGAGGGGAGCAAGGTCGCCTATACGTCCGATATCAACCAGCGCTCCTCCACCATGCGGAGTCGGAAGCTGGCGGTGTTCCAGTCCACCCTTCAGCCTCCAAAGATCAACGGCCCCGACGAGGGTGATCTCCTGGTTGTCGGCTGGGGTAGCACTAGAGGCGCCATCGAGGAGGCCGTTGAGGCAGCCCAGGAGGAGGGTCTCAAGGTTTCCAGCCTGAATTTGACCTTCCTTTCCCCTCTGGAGCCGGGGCTCAAGGAGATCTTCAGTAAGTTCAAGAAGGTCTGCACCGTCGAGATCAACTACTCCGACGAGCCCGATGATCCATTCATCACACCCGAAAATCGCCGTTTCGGGCAGCTCGCCTGGCTCCTCCGGGCGAGCACACTGGTGGATATCGACTGCTGGACCCGGGTTCTGGGAGAACCACTCCGTCCCGGCGCAATTCTGAACGCCATTCGAGAGAAGATGCCCGAAGGAGGTGCCTCGTGAGCAGCGCTTGTTCCCTTCTCCATCTCGGCGAGACCGATGATCGCGAGTTCAAGATGGGCGACTATGAGGCCGCCCTGGCCAGGTGGTGCCCTGGTTGTGGCGACCACTCGGTTCTCACTGCTGTTCAGCGCCTTTTGACGGAACACCAGCTCAAACCGGAGGACACAGTCTTCGTTTCGGGGATCGGTTGTTCCAGTCGGTTCCCCCACTACATGAAGACGTATGGCTTCCATGGCCTTCATGGCCGGGCGCTTCCCATCTCAACGGGAATCAAGCTGCACCGTCCGGACCTGACCGTGTTCACGATCATGGGGGATGGCGACTGTGTTTCCATCGGTGCCGGACACTGGATTCATGCTGTCCGGTACAACATGGACATCACAGCCCTTCTTCTGGACAACAACATCTACGGTCTGACGAAGATGCAGACCTCGCCCACCACCCCTCAGGGGGTGAAGAGCAACACCCAGCCTCAGGGGAGTTGGCTACCGCCCATGAACCCGCTGGAAGCTACCCTTGGTGTGTCCAACGCTTCCTTCGTGGCGCAGACGGCTGAGTGGGTTCCGGCCCACCTGTACGCCACCCTTCAGGCTGCATACGCCCACAGAGGGTTCTCCTTTGTTCGGATTCTCCAGCGGTGTCCGGCTTACCTTCCGGTCCATTTCGAAGAGGCCATCACGGATCCGGAGAAGATCGAGCTCCTGGTGCACCCCGACGGGATCGAGGCCGCGGATCTGATCGGGGCCTACGAGAACCGGACTTTCCACGATCCTTCGGACATCGACGCTGCCCGGCGGTTCGCCGAAGACCAAACTGCAGTGCGGCTCGGGATCTTTTTCCGGGACGAGTCGAGGCCCCGGTACGAGGAGACCCGGCACCTGCCGACCCTGACCGCTGAAGAGAAGCTGAGCGTTCTGGAAGAGGAGTTCGACCGCTATGCCGTCTGACGACCGGATTACCCAGGCATTGGAAGCGCTGGCTTCGGCAAAGGAGGCGTTTTCTTCCTCCGTCGCCATGTCCGCTGAGGAGGTCAGGGGGATTCTGGAAAGGGAAAAGGGAGTCGACGAGAACCCACAGGAGAAGTTGGCCCATGAATTGGGGCCCTTCGCTGCCGGTCGGATCGATCTGGAACGTCTTGCTCCCCACGTGTCCGCCAACTCCAAGCTCGATGAGGGCAAACGAGCCGAGATCCAGAAGGCCTTCGAGACCCTCACCGCCCTGAAGAAGTCAGGGGATGATCTCTTCACGACCAAGATCGAGGTGGACGGCTATCTCCGGGGCGGCATCATGAAGGCCCTCAGCAAGACCGGCACCGCATACGGAGCGGGCCGATCGGTGGAGTGGGCGCTCCATGATCTGCCTCACCCGGAGGGGCTGGGAGATGTGATGGACGCATTTCCGCCCAGTAGCTGGAATGGCGCCGAGAAGGCCTTCGCCCCCCCCCTTGTGGTTGAGGACGAAGGACAGGACCTGAAAGCCTCTTCCCTGGGCGATCTCCTGGAAGGGTCTCAGAAGATCATCCTGGTGGTGAATGGTCCGGTTGCACCGGCTCCACTGGTTCGTCTCATCACCCCTGATGTGACCGTCATCCAGACCGATGACCCCGTGGAGCTCGCTGCCCTTTCCGCCACGTCGGGCCCGGGGATCGCCGCCCTGATGCCCGAGGGGGCTGCCAAGTTCATCCATGCGCCCGGAGGAAAATCCCTTCAGGAGCGGCTGACAGTGACCTTCCTCCCGGAGAAGGAGCCCAGGAAGGCATTGGGGTCCATCTCGCGGTTCCAGCAGGTGGAGGAACTCCGTCAGCTCGCCGCGCTTGCCGAACGCGTACAGGGACCAGCCGCCCCGGCACCCGAACCCGTTGGGGTGGGTGCCGAGTTGGATGAAGCCGGCCAGTTGGCCGCCTGGCTGATCCATCAGGCAAAGATCTAGTGGGGCCGGGAGCGTGAAATTTCCCTTGAAGGCGCCCGCACATCTGTTGAAGGGAAGGGGGCCATGGACGTAACGCTGATCCTCACCTCAGTGGCAATTCTGGGTGGTGTCGGCCTCACTTTCGGGACCCTCATCGCCCTGGCCAACGCAAAGCTGAAGGTCTGGGAGGATCCTCGGATCAGCCGTGTGGAGGAAGCTCTCCCGGGAGCGAATTGTGGCGCCTGCGGATTTGCGGGGTGCAGGGCTTTTGCCGAGGAGGCGGTGAAGGGGACCGTGGCTCCGGCCGGATGCACGGTCATGGGTGAGGAGGACCGGGACGATGTGGCGGCCCTCCTCGGCGTCTCTGCCGGAGAGGCCAACAAGCAGGTAGCCCGCCTCCTTTGTGCCGGTGGTAGCGACGTGGCCTCGAAGAAGGCCGTCTACCATGGTGTGGACAGCTGCGCAGCCGCGGTGGCCGTGACGGGCGGGGGTAAGGGGTGCACCTGGGGGTGTGTGGGGCTGTCGGATTGCGCCGTCGCTTGTGACTTCGAGGCCATCGCCATGAGCCCCTTCGGCTTGCCGGTGGTGGATCCGGAGTTGTGTACATCCTGTGGCGACTGTGTGGATGCGTGCCCCCTGGATCTGTTCACAATCATGCCCCTGGACCACAAGCTCATCGTCCAGTGCAAGAACCTGTTGGAGGGAGACACGGCGGAGGAGGTTTGCGCCGTCGCCTGTACGGCCTGTGCGCGTTGTGTTCAGGACGCCGCCCCGGGCCTCATTGAGATCAAGAATGGGTTGGCTGTCATCGACTACCAGAAGGTTGAGACCGCCAACCCTGATGCCATAGCCCGGTGCCCAACCGGTGCCATCGTCTGGGTAGAGGGGCAACAGTTCGCCTCTATTCGAGAACTCGCAGGGAGCGAAGCAGGATGACCAGGCCGAAATCCGAGGACTTCAAATATCCGGGTATCCCCGAGGCCATGGACGGCAGCGAAGCCGTCGTCTGGGTCGAGACCAACGCCAGCGAAGCCGCCGGTGCGTACCCCATTACCCCGTCGACACAGATGGGGGAGGGGTGGGCCTTGGCCATGGCTGCGGGCTACACGAATGCCAATGGTCGGAGGTTGCTCTTCTTCGAACCCGAGGGTGAGCATGCCGCCGCCGCCGTGACGGCGGGGATGAGCATGGTGGGTCTCCGGGCTGCGAACTTCAGCAGCGGTCAGGGGGTCGCCTACATGCACGAGTCCCTCTATGCGGCCGCCGGGAAGCGGTTGACATACGTCCTGAATGTGGCGGCCAGGGCCATGACGAAGCAGGCCCTGAACATCCACGCTGGGCACGACGACTACCATGCTGTGGACGACTCGGGTTTCTTCCAGCTTTTCGGGAAGAACGTTCAGGAAGTGGCCGACCTGAACCTGATCGGACACCGGACGGCGGAACTCTCCCTCAATCCGGCCATCGTAGCCCAGGACGGGTTCCTCACGAGCCATGTCATCGAGGGCATCCTCTTGCCCGAGCGGGAGCTCATCAAAGAATACCTGGGCGATCCGGCTGACATCATCGAGTCACCCACGGCGGCTCAGAGATTGGTGTTCGGCGAAAAGAGGCGTCGGATCCCTGAGATCTACGACCTGGACTACCCTGCCATGATCGGGACCGTCCAGAACCAGGACTCCTATGCCCAGGGCGTTGCGGCCCAGCGCCCCTTCTACTTCGATCATGTGGCCGATCTCACCGACCAGGCCATGGAGGAGTATTACCAACTCACCGGTCGCCGGTACGCCCGGGCCTGGGGATACCTGACCGACGACGCCGAGTACATCCTTTTGGGGCAGGGTTCGGTGGTCTCGAACTGCGAGGCCGTGGCCGACTACCTCCGGAAGGAAAAGGGGCTGAAGGTGGGTGTGGTGAACCTCACCATGTTCCGGCCTTTCCCAACCGACCTGGTCACCCGGCTCCTGAAGGGCAAGAAGGGCGTGGCGG
>CBDUAX010000053.1:0-14132 GCA_965365235.1 uncultured bacterium | reverse complement strand
ACACGCCAACATCCGGTTCGACTGGATCCACACCCCGGGGAGCGACCTCTTCCTGGTCCTGAACACCGGTTACTTCGCCGGCGACCTTCTGGACCCTCGAGACGAGCGATGGAGAGACCGTGCTGGGGTCATCAAGCTGACGTACCTCAAGGCGTTCTAAGGAAAGTCAACTGGGTTTGAAGAACCCTGTGCAGTCACTCGTAGGGTGGGAAAGCCGGTCCATCGGACCCCGATCCTTCCTCTCCTCGGAGAGTTCAAAAATGAACAAGAATATCAGACTCCTCCCCCTCTTCCTTGTCGCTGGTTTCCCACTCCTTCAGGCCTGTGGCGGCGCTGGAGCTTGGGAGGGCACGGTCACCGACAGCGCAGGTGTATCCATCGTCACCAATACAGCAACGCCATTCTGGAGAGCTGGGGACGAGTGGACAGTGGCCGAAGACCTTCGCATCGGTACGGTAGCAGGGGAGCCCGAGTACCAGTTTGGCCGGATCACGGGGATCGATATTGCCGAGGATGGCACGATCTTCGTCTTGGACATGCAAGCCAGCGAGATCAAGGCATTCGATAATCAGGGGACTCACCTGCGCACCTTCGGGAGCCCAGGCGCCGGCCCCGGAGAACTCAGTCCTCAAGCGCTTGGCGTGTTCATCGATCCGGAAGGGAAGGTTCAGGTGATCGACCTAGGGAATGCCCGGGTGAACCGGTACGACCCAACGGGAGAGTCCCTTGGGAGCTTCCGAGTGGATATCTCGGCGGGCGTTCCAGCCCGGTGGGAGATGTCGGAAGAGGGTCGCCTCATGGCCCAGCTCCGAGGCATGGATGTGCCGGGAATGGCCGCCCTGGCAGAGGGAGACCCCATCGTGATCTACGACACGACCGGGATCGTGGTGGACACCCTGACCGTGCTCCCGAAAGGCATGACGTTGGAGGGGACCTCCGAAGAGGGATTGAGCATGAAGATCTTTGCCCCCGAGCCGCTCTGGGACCTGGCTCTGGATGGGATGATCTATACAGCAATGAACGATCGGTACGAGATCCTCGTCAACTCGCCGGACGGATCCCTCGCCAGAATCATCCGCCGGGAGATTGAAAGGAAGCCCGTGGGGGAGAGCGACCAGAACGCCATCCTGCGGGGATTACGTGAACAGTACGAAGAGTTTGGTGCGCCCCCCCAGGCCATCGAGCAGATCATGCAGGGCATCGGATTCGCGGATTTCTATCCGGCGTTCTTCCAGATGTTCGGGGACTCCCGTGGAAACCTCTGGGTACAGCGGGTCCGAAGCGCTCAGGACATGGCGGAAGGGGCTGAGGAAGGGGTGGAGTTCAACGTCCAGGACATCGGATCCCCCGAATGGGAGGTCTTCGATACCGAGGGCCGGTTCCTGGGTGTTGTCACCCTCCCAGACCGCTTTACGCCTCTGGATGCCACGGGCGACGCACTTGTCGGGATCTGGCAGGATGAATTCGACGTCCAGTACGTCATGAGGGTCCAGATCAACCGACCCACGATGTAGTTAGCCACCCCTACTCCACCCCGTCGCCCCCCCATGGCGGCGGGACCCAAGGGCCAGCTCCCGACCCCCCGGTGGGAGCTGGCCCTCTGCAACCTTTTCCTATCCATAATCGTCTTACCCCTATAACACTTATGTATCTGGCACCATGCCCACGTGCGGGGACAACCAATGGGACGATCATCGCTGGAACTTCTGAAAGGCACCTTGGACATCCTCATTCTCCGGACCCTGAGCAGGGGGCCGAACCACGGGTATGGCATCGCCCGATCGTTGCGTAAGAGCTCGGGAGAGGAGTTCCAGGTGGAAGAGGGGGCCCTCTACCCTGCCCTCCGACGCTTGGTGAAACGGGGGCTCCTCGTAGCCGATTGGGAAACAACCAATACCGGGCGATCGGCAAAGGTCTATCGCCTGACCTCGCTGGGGCGGACAGAACTGGCGGCTGCCGTGGCAAAGTGGGAACGGTATGTATCCGCCATGGACCAGGTCCTCGGTGCCGCGGGGGGTCAATGAGTCCGGACCGCAGGGGAAGGACTCTCGGCCCTTCCCTCCCCGTTGAAGAGGATGTGGACCGGGAGATCCAGGCCCACCTCGATATGAGCGCCGAGGAGTTGATCCGGGAGGGATGGGACCCCCGAGAGGCCCAGATCGAAGCTCGGGCCCGGTTCGGGGACGCCCATCGATTCGCCCGCCAATGTGAGACGATCTCGAGAGAACACGCGAGAGCAATCAGGAGAGGGACGATTTTGGAGAATTTCTCGCTGACCCTTCGGCAAGCGATCCGGTCCCTTCGAAAAGGCCCAGGGTTCTCCCTGGTCGTAATCCTCACCCTGGCTGTAGGCATCGGGGCCAATACGGTGGTGTTCAGCGTGGTGGACGGCATCATCTTCAACCCATTTCCCTACCCGGAGGTAGACCGACTCGTCGGGGTCGGACCCGTATATCCCCGCCTGAACCAGGAGTTGAGCTTCTTCGAAGTTCTCTCCCCGGCAGAGTACGGAGACCTTCGGGATCAGAGCCGGGTGCTGGAGAAGGTCGTGGCATGGGACATGGGGAACCGCCAGATCGCGGGTGCCACCACCCCCACCAACGTCTTCACCGCCTTCTGGTGGGGAGATGCCCTTTCAACCCTCGGGGTCACCCCGGCTTTGGGGCGGGGGTTCCTTCCCGAGGAGACCGAGCGCGGAGATGCCGTTGCGGTCATCAGCCACCGATTGTGGCAAGGCCGATTCGGAGGGGATCCGGAAGTGGTGGGCTCCACCATCCAGGTGAATGGGGATCCGTACACCCTGGTGGGCGTCTTGCCCCCAAGGACCCTCATCTATGGCACTGACCTATGGATCCCGATGCCCATCGGCCCGGAGGTCTACGCCCGGAATCGCCGACAATTCCAGGTCCTGGCGCGGTTGGCTCCGGGAGCCAGTCTCGAAGAAGCCAACACCGAGCTGGAGGGGATCGCACGGCGGGTGGAAGCCGCCTACGGCCAGGAGTTCGAGGAGTACCTGGGGTGGAGGCTCGTGGCTTCGACCTGGACCGACATCAATGTGCAGACCCTCCGGCCGGCAGCCCTGGTCCTTTTGGGTGCCGTGGGTCTTGTGCTTCTCCTGGTCTGTGCAAACCTGGCAAATCTTTTCCTGGCCCGGGCTTTGAAGAGACGTCGCGAGTTCGCCCTGAGAACCGCTCTGGGTGCCGGCCGGGGAAGGGTATTCGGGCAACTTCTCAGCGAGAGTACCGCCCTCTCCCTCCTGGGTGGGGCCATCGGTGCTGGGCTGGCGATCCTTGGGCTCAGGGGCTTGTTGGCGGTGGTGGAGGTGTTGGGACTTCCCATCCCGGCGGAGCCTTCCATCAATACCCGAGTCCTCCTTTTTACGGGTGGGATTTCCGTGCTCACCGGTGTCCTGTTTGGGCTGGTGCCCGCCCTTCAGGTGTCGAGGCCCGATCTCCAGGGGACCCTACAGGCAGAGGGCCGAAATTCCGGTGGCGGCAGAGGGAGGCAGCGGATGCAGCGAACCCTCGTAGGCGTGGAGACCGCAGTGGCTTTGGCCCTTCTCATCGCCGGCGGTCTCCTTGTGAACAGCTTCCTTCGGCTCCAGCGCGTGGACCCGGGTTACAATCCGGAGAATACCCTGACCATGCGCCTGACCCTTCCCTGGGAAGAGTACGACATGGAGTCCATCATGGCCTTCTTCCAGGACCTTGAAGAGAGGGTGGAGGGACTCCCGGGTGTGACCTCGGCCGCCATTGCGAACCAGTTCCCCCCGCTGACCTTTTTGGACAGCCAGTTTTCGGTGGAAGGGCAAGCATATGGGGAAGAGGAAAGCCTTCCCACTGCCTACCTCACATTGGTCAGCCCCGATTATTTCGAGTCCATGGAGATTCCGGCTGTGGCCGGGAGGTTGTTGGACCGAGGCGACCGGATGGGAAGCCGCGAGGTGGCTGTCATCAATGAATCGGCTGCGAGGCGCTTCTTCCCCGGTGGGGACCCGGTTGGACGACGCTTCCACATTGGAGGACCCGAGGCTGAACGGGAGTGGATCGAAGTGGTGGGAGTGGTTGCGGACTCCCGGAATCGAGGGCTCGACGTCCTCCCGCAACCGGAGATTTTCGGAAGCACACACCAGGTGCCCGGGGGGAACCAGTTCTTCCTTCTGGTGAAGACCGGGGGAGAGCCCCGAGGTCTGCTGCCTTCCATTCAACAGACTGTGGCGGCGATGGACCCGGATCAACCCATCTACGCCATCCGTACACTCGAGGAGGCGATCGGCGCCTCAATGGCTCCCAAAAGGATCGCCACTCTGGCCTTGAGCTTCTTCGCTGCCTTCGCTCTCCTCCTGGCTTCTCTGGGGATCTATTCGGTGGTCGCCTTCGGAGTGGCCGAGCGGACCCGCGAGATCGGAATCCGAATGGCGTTGGGAGCCGAGGGCGGGGCGGTCCGGTCCCTGGTCATTCGCCAAGCACTCACGCCGGTCTTTATCGGTGCGGTGGTCGGGGTCGGGTTGGCCTTCGCCCTCCGGGGTTTCCTCCAGTCCCTGCTTTTTGGGATCGCGGGACACGACCCACTGACCTTTATCAGTGTGACAGGCACACTTCTGGGGGTAGCTGGACTGGCCAGCTATGTCCCAGCACTCCGGGCCAGTCGACTGGACCCAGTGGAGGCGCTGGCAGATGACGGATAAGGGCAGAGGAGGGATCCAGGCGGTTAGGCCGACCTCGGGCACGCACCGGGGTCAAAGGGGACAGAACGCTGCACCGCTCTTGGTGAGCGGTGGGCCCAGCTTTCTCCGCCCCTTCTAGAGTTTTCCTCTTCCCTCGTCCGTGATCTGGAAGAGGCCGTCGTCTTCTTCGATCAACCCGGCACCGGCCAGCTCTCTCAGGCTCCCTCGAACCTTGAAGACGGGCTCACCGATGGCCTTAGCGATCTCCTGAGGGGGAAGAGGTTGCTTGTTCAGTTCTTTCAGGAGGAACTTTCCCGTCAGGGTCAGCGTTCCATCCGCATCCATGCACGCCATGTTGATCTCCGGACAACGATGGTTCGAGTTCGGGGCGACCCAAGCCCTCCGGGCCCTGGGCCGCCCCGAATGTTCTCTTTGGACGATCCGACCCCCTGCTACAGCTCTTTCTTACAGAAGTACCAGTCCTTGCACTCGGCACCTTCTTCGGCCACCCGCTCTTCAGCGGCTTCCATGGTCTTTGGAGGCGGCATGATGACCTTCTGACCGGGCTCCCAATTCGCCGGGGTGGAAACCCCGTTCGCATCCGTGGTTTGGAGAGCCCGAACCACCCGCAAAATCTCCTGCATGTTCCGCCCGGTGGTGAGGGGATAGTAGATGATGGCCCGGACGACCTGCTTGTCGTCGATGATAAAGACGGCACGAGAGGTCTCGGTCTTGCTCTCCCCCGGGTTGATCATCCCGTAGAGAGTCGCCACCTCTTTGTTCAGATCAGCGATGATGGGGAAGGTGACCTCCACACCCATCTTCTCCTTCACATTCCTGGCCCACGCTATGTGGGAATAGACGCTGTCCACGCTGAGACCCATCAGCTCACAATTGATCTCCCGGAGGGCCGGGTGGATTTCCGCGAACGCAATGAACTCCGTGGTGCAAACGGGGGTGAAGTCGGCAGGGTGGGAGAAGAGGATCAGCCATGACCCTTCGAAGTCTTCCAGCTTGAGGATTCCGTAGGTGGGCTCCGCCGTAAACTGCGGGGCTGGATCCCCGATACGAGGGAGTCCTACCGCAGGTGCTTGGCCCTGAGTCGTTTCCATCCGTCGCCTCCGATACTTCCTACAGGGTAAAAACGAGAATGATTCCGGTTCTTGTCTGCCAGAGGGGACAATGTAGCACCCGTCCCAGCCGTTGGCAGGGGGGGGTGAGGGCGCTGGGAACGGGCCTGTTTTTTCGGATATTCGAGGAAAGGTTGCCTCCCCCGCTCCGTCATTTGGAGGGAAGATCCATGGCGATGGGGGCCCAAAAATCCCGCAGACGGGTCCCTGATCAAGAGCTTTCCTGAAGACTCACACTCCGAAGTGGAGTCAGCCATCGAGTTGGCACACTAAGCCCATCTGGACTGGCGGAGGACCCCTTTCTCCCACCGGGCGGAGCGGATGAAGGCGGCGGCAGAGATCCTCCGGTCCCGGGCTCGGGAGTTCGGAGAGCTCATGACCCTGGAGGACGCCGACTTAGACGCAGCCGCCTCCGTCTGTGCCATCGCTCGGCTGATCAACTCGGGGCAAAGCTGCATTGCCGCAAAACGCTTCGTGGTCGTGGAAGCCATACGGGATGAATTCGAAAAGAAGTTCCTGACCGCCATGAGGGAGGTGAAAGTCGGAGATCCCATGGAGGCGGACACGGTGTTCGGCCTGGGGGCGGCCGTATTCACGAAAGACCCGGAAAAGGGGACGCGAATCGCCGCAGAGGAGCTGGAGGCAGGAGCCTGTCTCGTGAACGCCTTCGTCCGCTGGGATCCCCGACTGCCCTTCGGAGGCGTTAAGGAGAGTGGCTACGGGAGGGAGTTGTCTCCCTCCGGGATTTTGGAGGTCGTAAACATCCAGACGGTCTGGGTAGCCTACGAGAGGCACCTTCCTGGTTGGGATAGAAGCCCGGAGACGCAGGCCAGCAGGGAGGGGCTACAGCAACCCCTCCTCCCGCCAGTTGTCCAGGGGAAGCTCCAGCTCTCTGATAAGCCCCGAGCCGAGATCGAACATCCATCCGTGGACAGTGGGTGCCGTACCCTCCTCCTTCGCTTGGCGGAAAGCTGGAGAAAGGAGGACATTCCTGACCTGGGCCACCACGTTGATCTCCGAGAGTCGATTCGCCCTCTCGAGCAGGTTTGGGAGTGGCGCCAGTTCATGAGCGTTGGTGACAGCCAGATCCCTCAGTTGTCCGAGCCAGGCCCCTACCGCCCCCTCATCGAGACCAGCCAAAGCAGCGCCAACTCCCCCACACCGGGTATGTCCTCCCACCACCACATGCTGGACCCGGAGATTCAGGATTCCGAACTCCAGAACCGCCTGGACATTTCCGTCCCGGAGGGGGACTTGATTCGCGATGTTCCGGTGCACGAAGAGCTCACCGGGATTTGCCCCGATCATACTGTTGAGGCATTTGCGGCTGTCCGAACAGCCGAAGAAGAGAAAGGGGGGCCGCTGGCCATCGGCCAAGTCCCGGAAATAGTCCGGGTCCTCAGCCAATCGAGCTTCCACCCATGCTCTGTTCCGGGCAAACAACTCTTCGAAATCAGGCATCGCTTTTCCCCATGTACGTCTCCAGATCCACCGGGTCCTGGCCTGAGTCTCCCCTACCAGCCTCTCCACCCCGGGCCTCGGACAACCCGGCCCGGTTTCGCACCGGTGTGTTCACCGCCGGCGACAACATGGGTACCGTTCACGAACACGTCCGAAACTCCTGAAGCGTATTGGTGCGGCTCCGCGAAAGTAGCGTTGTCGGTAATCGTGGACGGGTCGAAGACCACCACGTCTGCGAAGAACCCGGGTCGGAGAACCCCTCTCTTCCGGATGTTGAGATTGTCTGCCGGAAGGGAGGTCAGCTTCCGAACCGCTTCCTCCAAGGGGATCACTCCTTCCTCACGTACGTATTTTCCAAGGAGCCGAGCAAAAGAACCGTAGGCCCTGGGATGGGGGTTGGATTCCAAGAACACGCCTTCCGTGGCCGGGGCCCCCGCGTCAGAGCAGAAGCTCATCCACGGCAAGGCGATCTTCTTCTTTACGTTCTCTTCCGACATGATAAAGTACACCGTCCCAACCCGGCTCTGGTCCTGCCAAACCAGATCCATGGCGGTCACCTCGGGCGATGTTCCCCGCATTTCGGCGACCTCCGCAAGGCTCTTTCCGGTAAGGTACTTCAAAGAGTCCTGCTTAAACCCGACGAGTAACACATTTTCCGGCCCACCCGCAGCCAGGTACAGGTTTTCCCAGGCGTTCGTCGGCGTAGACATTTCCCTGGCGATTCGGCGCCGGGAGGCGGGATCCTGGAGCCGGGCATACCAGGCCTCCGGCCCTCCTTCCTGGGACCAGGGAGGCATGGCCGCATCCAAACCCGTGGCCCCCGCCGTATAGGTGTACATGTCGGCGGTGATCCTCAATCCTTCGGCCCAGGCTTCCCGTACACGTTGGATGACCTGGTCCATTTTCGGGTAGTTCTCCTCCCCAGCAGCTTTGAGATGGTAGACCTCCGCTGGCACGCCGGCCTCCCTGGCGATGGTGATCAGCTCTTCCAGAGACTCCAGCAGTTGGTTCCCCTCACTTCGGAGATGGGAGATGTAGATCCCGCCGTATTCCCCAGCGGCTTCCGCCAGAGCGATGAGCTCAGGCGTGTCAGCGAAGTTCCCCGGAGTGTAGATGAGAGCCGATGCCAGCCCCAGAGCACCGTCCTCCATGGCTTCCCGGACGATCTGTTGCATGCGCAAGACTTCGTCGCCATCGGGAGCCCGATCCTCAAACCCGAGGACGTTGATTCTGGCCGTGGTGGCACCCATAAACGATGCCACATTCGGGGAGACACCCTTTGTCTCCAGGTATTCCAAGTACTCTCCCAGGCTCGACCACTCGATCTCGTATCTGATGTCCCCCTGCTGGCTCTCAGCCCAGTCCTTGAGGGTGTCGGGGATGGGGCCCATGCTGGTCCCTTCCCCCATGACTTCCAGGGTGACGCCCTGTAGGATGTCGCTCATGGCTCGGCCATCTTCGATGAGCGTCTCGGTGGCCCAACTCATCAGATTGATGAATCCTGGGGAGACCGCTTTTCCCGTGGCGTCGATCTCCTGAATTCCCCTGGCCCGCCCAATGTCGCCCACGGCGACGATCGTATCACCGGAGATCGCCAGGTCTCCCACCAAAGGCGCGGTTCCGGTGCCGTCGTAGATGGCACCTCCCCTGATGACAACGTCGTATTCAGTAGCCGGGATACACCCCCCGAGAAGGGCCAAGAAGATCAACACACCTCCCAGGACCCGAGGATGTTGTCTGGCTTCTCCGGCAAGAGGCGGCATTGGAAATCTCCGGGTTGGGGTTCGACGATGAGAACAAGTTCCCTGGAAAGCGGACAGGCCAACACGATCGAGAGCCAGCGGCGGTGTCAGAGTTCGTCCAGATATCGCGCAACCAGTACCATCAACTCTTCTACCGATTTGAGATTGTGCAGGTGTGAAACGACCTCTTCCGGCTCCAATGCGACGTGGGGGTGAAGGAGAGCATTCCTGAAGCCAGGCAAAAAAGCCAATTCATCTACCAACTCCCCATCCACATCGGTGAGGGCACCGAGATTCCGGATGGCCTCTGAATAGTCCGAAAAGGGGAGATCTCTCCTGACGGAGAACTCCGCTGATATGTCGATGACAAGCTGAGCCACCGTAAGAAGTGCAAAGCGCACGTCATTGTGGAGGCTCATGTTCCTCCGTAGGACGTCCGGATCGGAGACCTTGGACTGGAGCGAGTACAGGTGGTCGAGATGTTTCCGAAGATCCTCGAGCCGATGTTGGAGGAAGGGCTTGGGGCGAACCTCGAAGAGGGACTGGGCACCCTTCGTGGGGAATAGATCCAAATCCGCTGCCCGAAGCTGCACGTCCCGGACAAAAGCATGGTCGGCGTCCGGGGCGACGCAGAAAATCCGAGGCCAGCCAGTCACGATCTTCCGGCCCAGGGTGTTGGGGGCGTCGTTGAGAATGACCACGTCGACATGGTTGTCCCCCAGGGCCCGAATCAACTCGGACGCCAGCGTAAACCTGAGCTGGGACCGAGCTTTCCGGTCGGGGAAGAACTCAGGGTCAATCAGGACGGCGATATCCAGGTCACTGTTTCTGGACGTCCCGGCATCACCACCATCCGCATAGAGGTAGACGGAAAGGACACCTTCTGGTGCCCCCTCCTCCAGGTATAGACGAAGCGCCCTCTCCGGTTCAACGGTCACACGGTCTCCCATGGTCTTCCAGCGGCCCTTGAAGGACCGGGGTTACTTCCCTTCCCTTCCCAGTCCAAGGGTGAGTGAAAGGAAAATGTCCCCTCTACTCGGGGTGGGCAAGAAACGGTGAAGTGCGGTGGGTTGCCGGGGGTTCCCTCCTGCCGGGAGCGGGGAATGCACAGCCAGTTCTTCCGAGGGGGGGATAGGTCCGTGGAGCTTTTTGGGCACAGCCATTCTTGCGCGCCCCCTGGTGGGAGGAGCCATATTCCCCCAGCTCACCCTCGAACCACTGGAGGTATTGTCATGCTGCGCCGGTATGTATTGGGATCTCTCCTGGCCTTTCTGCTTTTCCCTCCTCCTCAATGTCCGGCTCAAGAAGTCCAGCGCTTTGTTCGATATGAACTGAGAGGTGAGGTTTCGTGGGGCCTGCTGTCGGGAGATGAAATCCGACCCATCCGTGGAGACCTCTTCGAGGACCATGAGCTCCTGGACACCCGGGTCCCGCTGGATTCGGTTCGGTTGTTGGCCCCCGTGAACCCGTCCAAGGTCATTGCCGTCGGCCTTAACTACCAGAGCCACCTGGGCACCCGGACCCCAGCGGAGTATCCGGGCCTTTTCGCCAAGTACCCCACCTCCATCGTAGGGCCTGAGGATCCAGTCGTGCGTCCGCCGGAGTCCCGGAACCTTCACTACGAAGGGGAGATGGTGATCGTGATGGGGCGCCGCGCCAAGAGCGTTCCGAAGGCGGGGGCCGGGGACTATGTGTTTGGCGTCACCGCCGGGAACGACATCTCGGAGCGGGACTGGCAGTCACAGGATCTCCAGTGGTTCCGAGCAAAGGGCTCGGACACCTTCGGGCCCGTAGGCCCGGTCCTGGTTACCGGGTTGGACCACAACGACCTTCTGCTGGTAACCAGGGTGAACGGAGAGGTCAGGCAGTCTGAAAGGACCCGGGACCTCCTCTTCGACGTGGAGGAGATCGTAAGCTATGTAAGCCGATACGTCACGCTCTATCCCGGAGACGTCATCTTCACCGGGACGCCGGGAACCACCCAGGCCATGGAACCGGGGGATGTGGTGGAGGTGGAGCTGGAGGGGGTGGGGATCCTCCGGAATACTGTGGTTCAGGGGGGAGATTCCCCGGAGGAGTAAAGTCGGATCGCCGGGAAAAGCCTGCAGGGGGGGATCCGACAGGAAGGGAAAGAGGGAGGAAGGACCCGAGGGCTCTCTCAGCCCAAGGGGCCGTCAACGATCCCTTGTTTCTTCCTATGCTCCTGCCAGGCCTCAAAGGCTTCCTCGCATTCGGAGCAATCCCGGCCCAACTCAAAACAGGGGACCCCGTCCGCTTGGGCCTCCCCACACGGTACACCCTGACCGGTTTCCTCGGCCCAGCTCTTGATCCACTCCTCGAATAGACGGTCCCGGGGCACTGCCATGAGTCCTCCAGCCTTCGAGTGTTCCTTCGATCCCTCAGCCGTCGCACAAAGCGGTGGCCTCCTGGTCAAAGGTACACGGACTCCTCTCCGCCCGCACATGCCGCGGTCCAGGTGACACAAGGGACCTCGGGGCCCAGATTCTCCACCTGACGGTCGAGTGGCGGGCGTCACTCCTTCCCCGTTCGAACCAAGGCATCCACCGGAGGCCGACCATGGCAAAAGTCCGGACCATCCCCGTCCTCGACGGACACAACGACACCCTCCTCCACCTCGGGCTGAAGCAACCCGGCACCGAAGAGTCGTTTTTTTCGGGGAGAGACGGGCACATCGACCTGCCCAAGGCAAAGGAGGGCGGCCTGGCGGGAGGATTCTTCGCCATGTTCGTCCCGACCAAAGGTTGGGACAAGGAACCCCGTTGGCGAGAGATGGGGGCCAAAAAGCCCAGGGTGAGTAAGGGGTGGGATGTCCCGTTGGCGAAGCGGGTCGGTCAGGCGGAGGCCCTGAACGCCATCATGGCCATGATGGCCACGGCGTTCCGGATGGAAAGGATCTCCAACGGCTCCTTCAAGGTGGTCCGCACTCACCGGCAGCTGGCCTCTGCGGTGGAAAAGGGGGTCCTTGCCGCGATCTTGCATATGGAGGGGGTGGAAGCGCTGAAGAAGGACCTCGACGTCCTGGAAGTCCTCTATGAAGCCGGCTTGCGTTCCCTGGGTCCGGTCTGGAGCCGGTCCAACATCTTCGGCCACGGCGTCCCCTTCAATTTTCCCGATTCGCCGGACATCGGTCCTGGCCTCACCGGGCTTGGAAGGGATCTGGTCAGGCAGTGCAACCAGCTCAGAATCCTCATCGACCTCTCCCATATGAATGCGAAGGGGTTCTGGGACGTGGCCAAGATCACCGAGGCGCCACTGGTAGCTACTCACTCAGGCGCACACGCCCTGTGCCCGTCCCCCAGGAATCTCACGGACGACCAATTGACGGCCATCGGCGAGTCTGGCGGAATCGTGGGGGTGAACTTCGCCCGCGCATTTCTCAGGAGAGATGGACTCGGAAACCGGATCACCCCCATGACGGAGATTGTTCGCCATGTGGAGTACATCGCCGAGAAGATCGGGATCGACCATGTCGCCTTGGGATCGGACTTCGACGGGACCCAGGTGCCCCAGGACCTGGGCGATGTTTCTCGGCTCCAGACTCTGCTGGTGGCTATGCGGGAGCGGGGCATCAAAGGGAAAGCCCTCAAAAAGGTCGCCCACGAGAACTGGATGAGGATTCTGAAAGAGACCTGGAGAAGATAAAGAAGGGGTTCAGGGCCTCGGACGATGGTCCGTCGCCCCCGTTCCCCCGGAAATGGTCGGGGAATGAAACCGTTCTCAGAGGTTGAAGCAAACCGCCTTGGGTTCGGTCATCTCCTGGAGGGCAAACCGGATCCCCTCACGGCCAAGGCCTGACTGCTTGATGCCCCCGAATGGCATGGCATCCATCCGGTAGTCGGTGGAGTCGTTAACGATCACGGCTCCGGCCTCCAGCCCTTCCACAGCCCGGAATGCCGAAGCCAGACTCGTGGTGAACACGGCCGCCTGTAACCCGAACTCCACTCCATTGGATCGGGCGATCCCTTCTTCCAGATCGGCGATGGGATAGAGGCTTACCACAGGTCCGAAGACCTCGTCACAATCCACGCGGGCCCCGGAGGGTACGCCCGTCAGCACGGTGGGAAAGTACACGGCCCCCTCCCGCCGGTGGCCGCACTCCACAGTGGCCCCGGCAGCCTTCGCGTCGGCTACCCACTTCTCCACCCGTTCCGCCTCCCCCTCGGTGATCAGGGGCCCCATATCACAATCCTCATCCAGCTTGGGACCGACCTTGTAGCGAAGCGTCCGCTCCACGAGAGCATCACGGAAGACAGAGAACACTTCTTTCTGAACGTAGATTCTCTGGACACCGATGCAGTTCTGGCCAGCCGCCCAGAAGGCCCCCGACACGCAGCTCTCCACGGCCTCCGGAAGATCCGCGTCATCCAGAACGATGACGGGGCTGTTGGAACCCAACTCCATGCCGATCTTTTTCAGGCCGGCCCGCCTGGTCACCTCTAAACCCGCCTCCACTCCACCGGTGAAGGAAACCATACGGACACGGGGATCGGAGACCAGGGCGTCTCCCACCTCGGCTCCGGGACCGGTCACGACGCTCAGCGCCTTCGGGGGAAGCCCGGCCTCGAGGAAGAGTTCCGCCAGGCGGATAGCGGAAAGGGGCGTCACCGTGGCGGGTTTGACGATGACGGAGTTTCCACCGGCGATGGCTGGGCCAACCTTGTGGGCCACCAGGTTCAGCGGATCGTTGAAGGGTGTGATGGCGGCCACGACACCAATGGGAAACCGGTAGAAGTACCCCCGTCGGTTTTCCGATCCCTTCTGCTGATCGAACGCGATGGTCTCCCCCAGGAGGCGGGTGGCCTCCTCTCCGGAGACACGAAGGGTTTGGGTGCACCGATAGGCCTCCTTCCGAGCCTCCCGGATGGTTTTGGAGGCTTCTCGGGCGATGAGCAGGGCGAACTCCTCCTGCCGCTCCTCGAGAAGGTCCGCCGTTCTCCGCAAGACCCTGGAGCGTTCGCCCGTGGAAAGGGAGCGGTTGTCCTGGAAACCCTCCAGCGCTCCGGTGACCGCAGCCTGGACATGGGACCGGGTACCTCGAGGGACCGTGCCTACCGTCTCACCGCTGAACGGGTCCAGCACCGGGATGGTCTCGGTTTGGTCAATCCACTCCCC
>CBDUAX010000052.1:0-14155 GCA_965365235.1 uncultured bacterium | reverse complement strand
GTCCGGCCTGCCGTGAAAGAGCAGTGCGAGAGCCTGGGCGCCAAGTTCCTGGAGTTGGATGTGGGTGACATGGAGGACGAGGGCGGCTACGCCAAAGAGCTCTCTGAAGACCAGCACAAGCTGGAGATGGAGATGATTGCCGAGTCTTTGAAGGACAAGGACATCGTCATCACCACGGCTCAGATTCCCGGGAGGCAGGCCCCGGTCCTGATCACAAAGGAAATGGTCGAGGGCATGATGCCGGGTTCTGCTATCGTCGACCTGGCCGCCGAGACCGGCGGAAACTGTGAGCTCACCAAGGCTGGGGAGACGGTCGAGCACAATGGGGTAAAGATCCTCGGCCCTGTGAACCTGGCCGCTACCATGCCCTTCCATGCCAGCATGATGTTCTCGAAGAACCTCGTCACCTTCACGATGGAAATGGTGAACAAGGAAGACGGGACCCTGAATCTGGACTGGGACAACGAGACCATCGACGGGAGCTGTGTGACATTCGAAAACGAGGTCCGGCACGGGCCCACCAAAGAAGCACTGGGTTAGGAGACTCAACCAATGGACAGTATGCCGATCATGTTGGTGGGCCTGTACGTTTTCATCCTGGCGACCCTCGCCGGGAAGGAAGTCATTACGAAGGTGCCTCCGACGCTCCATACACCTCTGATGTCCGGTGCCAATGCGATTTCCGGCATTGCGATCATCGGGGGGCTGGTCATCTCAGCGAAAGCCGGAATGGCCGATGAGCCTATCGTCGCAATTCTCGGTCTGGTCGCCATCATCTTCGCCACCATCAACGTGGTGGGCGGATTTATGGTCACGGACCGGATGCTCGAGATGTTCAAGAAGAAATAAGGTCCGGCGAAAAATCTCCGGATTTCCTGAGACTACGAACATAAGAACGAGGAACCTTCTGTGAATTTCTTAGCGGATTTGGCCTACCTACTCTCGGCCTTCCTCTTCGTCGCTGGCCTTAAGCAGCTCTCCTCTCCGGCTACTGCCCGGAAGGGGAACATGATGGCGTCCATGGCCATGCTTATCGCCATCGTGGTGACCCTGGTTCAGGTCGAGATCCTGACCTGGACCTGGATCATCGTCGGGATCCTCATCGGCTCCCTCATCGGAGCGGCGACGGCCCGGATGGTGAAGATGACGGCTATGCCTGAGATGGTAGGCATATTCAACGGTTTCGGCGGCGGAGCCTCAGCTCTGGTGGCCGGTGCGGAATTCCTGAACCTCCAACAGGCTGGGGTCCTTCCCATGGGTGAAGGCTCCACCATCATGTTGGCGATGCTCATTGGCGCCGTGACCTTCTCCGGAAGTGCTGTCGCCTTCCTGAAGTTGGCGGGCCACATCACCGGGAATCCGGTGACCAACCTCTTCCTGAAGGGCCTCAATGCCCTCCTCTTCCTCTTCGTGCTGGGAGCGGGCGGCTACATGGTCATGACGAACCCCGACATGACCCTCTTCCTGGCCTTCATCGGGGCCTCGCTCCTCCTGGGGATCCTCCTGGTGAACGCCATCGGTGGCGCCGACATGCCGGTGGCCATCTCCCTGCTGAATTCGTATTCGGGTCTGGCTGCCTCCATGGCCGGGTTCATTCTCGGCAACATGATCCTCATTATCTCCGGCGCCCTGGTAGGTGCCTCGGGGCTGATTCTCACCAACATCATGTGCAAGGCCATGAACCGGTCTCTGGCCAATGTGGTCTTCGGTGGATTCGGATCTGAAGGCGCGACGGCAGCCTCCATCGGTGCTGGCGATAAGACGGCGCGTTCCGTGGATGCCGAGGGTGCAGCCATGATCCTGGGTTATGCCCAGTCCGTGGTCATCGTCCCCGGGTACGGCCTCGCCGTGGCCCAGGCACAGCACGACCTCAAGAAACTCTGCGACCTTCTGGAGGAGCGGGGCATCGACGTGAAGTACGGCGTCCACCCGGTTGCCGGCCGGATGCCCGGGCATATGAACGTGCTCCTGGCGGAAGCCGACGTTCCGTACACCCAGCTCTTCGACGATGAGGAGATCAACGACGAGCTGAAGGACACCGATGTGGCCCTCATCGTGGGTGCGAACGACGTGGTGAATCCGGAAGCCCGGAATCCCGATAGCGTCATCGCCGGGATGCCAATTCTGGACGTGGACTACGCCAAGAACGTCATCGTCATGAAGCGGAGCCTGAGCCCCGGCTTCGCCGGCATCGACAACCCACTTTTCTACATGGAAAAGACGATGATGTACTTCGGCAGCGCCAAACCCACCATGCAGGATCTGGTACGAGAGGTGCGGGATCTGGACTGAGCCTGGAGCGGTAGCCGGGGTAGTCTACTCGGCAGTTATACCAAGAACCCCCTTCGGAGGCTTGCCTTCGGAGGGGGTTTCCGCATTTCTTGGAAAGGTTCCTCGACTTCGACTCCCGGAGGAGTCCCAATGCGTCCGTCAGAAGCCGTCCAGGCCCAGGTAAGGCAACTCTCTTTCTTCTGCGGAGCCATCTTCGCGGGCGTGGGCATCTTCGCCGCGGTGGTGTGGTACCTGCTTTCATCTGGAGTGATGCCCCCGCAGGACCTGGACCTGCCGCCATGGCTGGGCACGCTTTTAAACGCCACGGCCCTGGTGGCCCTGGTAAAAGCACAGTTCCTCCCTCGCATCCTTTCCAAGCCGGGAGCCGGAGCGGGAGAAGAAATGCTCCTCGCCTGGCACAAGCGGACGACCCTCGTGGGTTTTGCCCTGCGGGAGGCGGCGGCCTTCATCGCCCTGGTGGGAGCCATGTTGACCGGCCAGATGGCCGGTGCGGCCATGGTGGTAGGTCTGGCTCTCTTTGCCATGATTCTGGCCTGGCCCACCTCGGATCGGATGGGAGCCTAGAGGAGGCCTGAAGCTGCCTCCCTGAGTAGCTGCCAGCTTCTTTCCAGGTGTTCCCAGCGGGTTTTGAGATTCCCGATGGCGATTCTCAAGCAGTAGGTTCCGTTGAGGACGGTGTGGGAGAGGAACACCTCACCCGTGGCGTTCACCCGGTTCATGATCTCCCGATTCAGCTCGTTTAGCTCGGCGGCCTCGAAGCCGTCCGGTGCAAACCGGAAGACCACGGTGCTGAACGGTACGGGTGCAACCCGCTCCCACTGCGGTTCCGAGTCGATCCAGGAGCCGACCTCCTTCGCCATCCGGATGTGGTGGCGAATCCTCTCCCGCATTCCCTCCGCTCCGAAGTAGCGCATCACAAACCAGAGTTTCAGGGATCGGAACCGGCGGCCCAATGCCACCCCATAGTCCATGAGGTTCCGGGCGTCCCCCTCTTCGGCTGTCTTGAGGTATTCTGGGGTGAGGCTGAAGGCCTTCTTGAGTTGATCCGGATCTTTCATGTAAAGGACCGAACAGTCAATGGGCGTGAAAAGCCACTTGTGTGGGTTTACAACGATGGAATCAGCCTCCTCCCAGCCGGTGAAGAGGGTTCTCACTTCCGGCAAGAGGGCCGCCGGTCCTCCATAAGCCGCATCGACATGAAGCCAGAGGTCGAACTCCCTGGCCAAAGAGGCCATCTCCTCTACAGGATCGACACTTGTGGTGGAGGTCGTTCCCAGGGTGGCGATGAGCCCCAGCGGCTTGCACCCGGCCTCCAGGTCCTCCCGGATTGCCCCTCGGAGGGCATCGGTCCTGAGGCGGAAGTCCCCATCCGATCCCACCCGCCGGACGCCGTCCCTGCCGAACCCCAGCGTGATGGCCGCTTTATCGATTGAGGAATGTGCTTGGTCCGACGCGTAGAACCGACCCCTCACCCCACCGCTGAGGCCGTGCATTCGGGCCTCAGGGAGCTTTGCTTCCCTGGCTGCAGCCATGGCGTGGAGGGAGGAGGAAGAGGCCGTGTCGTTGATGGTACCGTCGAAGAAGCTCGGGAGCCCCAAGAGGTCCCGAAGCCACTCGAGGGTCCTTTCCTCCAACTCGGTCCCCGCCGGGGAGCTACGCCAGACCATGGCGTTCACATTCAGCGCGGCGGTCAGCATCTCACCCAGGATCCCCGGCGCCGATCCGGTGATGGAGAAGTAGGCAAAGAACGCCGGATGATTCCAGTGGGTGATCCCCGGCACCACCAGATCTGAAAAGTCCTGGAGGATCTTCTCCATGGACTCCCCCTCTTCCGGGGCGACCAGAGGAAGACGCGCCTTGAGTTCGCCTGGTTTCACCTGTGCCAGGACAGGGAATCGCTCCGGGGTTTCCAGGTAGCTTCCGATCCAATCCAGCACTTCCTCCCCGGCGGCCCGGAACTCTGCATCCGGCATATCCCCCAAGTGGGGCCCCGCCTCCCGGATCCCCTCGTGCACACCCATTTGAACTCCTGTTATCTGCGGGGTTTTCGACCCGACTCCATTCTGAACCCCTCCAACTGCCGATCCATCTCCTCCACCCATTCCGAGGTGATCCCTTCGGAGACCCCGGACCCTTGGAGGTGGGCGAAGAAGAGGTCGTCCACGTAGGCGATGCTAGCCCGAGAGACAGCAAGATCCAGGACGCGGTTCAAGGTCAAGAGATCGAGGGGGGGAATTCCGTTCCTCAGGCCGTCCCCACCTCCGCCGGGAGGGGCCCCGAGTAGAAAGGTCCGGAGGATCACGTTCCGGAGAAGCTGTAACTCTTCCACGACCTCCCCGGCGGCCAGGCCGCGCCGGAAAGCGAGTGATCCGTATAGATGGGCAGCACTCTGCCAGACCTCCAATCCCGTCTCCCTGCCCTCACCGAAGCACCCCGGGATGAGAGAGACCATCTGATCCGCCACCCGCTTGAGGAGGGCGTCCCCCTCCTCCCCAACCTGTGCCGAGGCACTCCGCAGCTCCTGGTACCAGCGTGCGGCGATTCCCACCTCCTGTGCCTCCAGCCATCGGGACAGTCTCACCCTGATTCCTCTCCCTCCTCTGACCCCTCCCAGATGGGGATCCCTACACGGACCGTGGTCCCCTCCCCCAGTCGGCTCTCCGCAGCCACCGTCCCACCCCAGGACTCCACAAGGCGGCGGACGATGGCCAGTCCAAGGCCGGTTCCCAGAGAACGCGTGGAGAAATGAGGCTCGAAAATCCTCGGCAGAAAGTCGGGGTCGATCCCCTTACCATCATCCTGGACACGGATTTCCACGCCGAACTCACTCCGTTCAGCCTCCACCGTGACACGCCCATGCGATTCAATGGCCGCTCTTGAGTTCTCGAGAAGGTTGATGAGGACCTCCCTCAGTTCGGCCTCCCGAGCCTGGACGGCGGGGATTCCCCCCGGCACATCGCAGGTAAAGATTAGCGCACCCTTCCCGCCTCGGTACAGGTTCATCACTTCTTCGGACACCCGGAGAACGCTCACCGGCTCCAGTGGTGTTTGGCCCGTCGCCTGTGGTGCTCCAAAGCGGGAGAAGCTTCGAGCGATGGCCGCGAGATGATCGATCTCCCTGAGGATCACCTCAACGTTTCGCTCCAGAATCTCATGGAAATCCGGTCGGCGGTCCTCCCAGGCCCTCTGGAGGTGTTGAACACTCAACTTCATGGGAGTCAGAGGGTTCTTGACCTCGTGTGCCACCTGCTGGGCCATCTCGCCCCAGGCCAGGATCCGCTCCGAGCGGAGTTCATCGGTCACATCCTCCAAACTCAACACAGCCCCTTCGATGGGTCCTTCCTCGGAAACCCTTCGGGCTCGAATTCGGATTCGCCGGTCCCCAAGCTGCAACTCGGTGTTGGATTCCCGAAGACCATCCCGGAAATAGAGGTCTAGCCAACTCACAAGTTCCTTCGTTTCGCCCTCCCGCAGGGGAATGGTCTGCCCCACCGGTAGCTCCTGTTCGAGGAGGGATTCCGCTCGAGGATTCACCAACGTTACCCGAGCTGAGGAATCCAGGGCGATCACACCGGTCGCAGCCTCTTCGACGATGGCCTGGGTCCTCCGAGTGGTTCTCAGAAGGGCCTTTCGGGCTCGACGGATGCGAAGGACCATCCGGTTGAAGGCAGCAAACACGGCCCCGAACTCATCACGCCGGTCTTCCGGAAGGCGGACCTCCAAGTTCCCCGCGCCGACCCGCTCGCTCGCGACCTGGAGCGTCTCGATAGGACGGCTCAGGGTCCGGCCCACAAGGAGGGCAAGAACCAGAGAGAGAACCGCCCCCAGGACTACTGCAAACCCCAGGATGTCCGCGACTTCCTGTCTCCCCAGGGCCGTCGCGCCCAGCTCCACCGGCACCGGTGTGGCCAGCACGTCCCCGTCCTGAAGGCGACGATAGGCCATGACGTATTGCCAACCCCCCAGGGAAGAGCGGAAAGAGGCCCTGATCTCTTGGCGCTCCTCGATCGACCGATAGAGCGGTTCGGGAATCCACCCCTCATAGAGCCCCAACTGAACCAGCTCGTCAGCTGACCCGCCCCGGAGTTCCCCATCCCGGTACTCCAGGAGTTCCGCTCCTACCTCCCTGGCCAGGAGTTCCATGCTACCCTGCACATCTGAATAGAAGCTTGCGCCGTCCTCCACGATCCTCTCCGCCAGAGCCGAGGCGGTGCGCTCTGCGGCACCGGATAGGGTCTGGAAGGCGAGGGTTCCAAATATGGCGATGGAAAGAACCAAAAACCCAAACAGAACGAGCGTAACCCTGGCTCTGAAGGTCCCAAAGACCCTCACCAGGCGTCGAGGATCCAGCTCCCGACCCCTCAGAAGGAGGCCGCCGATACTGCTAGCCAGGAGAATCAGGAGGAGATCCCAGACCAGGGCCAGGGTTCCCCGGGCCAAGAGGTGCCAGGTACCCAGGAGGGTCACTGTCTGACTCGCAAAGTAGTCTCCGTCCAGGAAGCGGAGGGCCGATCTCACCCGCCAACCGGCCTCGTATCGATCCCAGGTCACCGCCTCTCCCAGTGGAAACTCCTCCTCCGACGTGGCCGGGACCAAGGCCGACGGTGCCCCCCTCTGGCGCCCAAGTGCGGCGAAGATGGGACCCATGGGGGAAGCCAGGGACAAAGACCCCCGAGGGGGAACCACTGCTGAAAGGACTCGACGCCCCTGGAGGGGAACCAGGAGCAAATATCGGGCATTGGAAAATCCCAGGTGGATCACCAGTGGATCGGTCCCCTCCCGCACCTGGTCCAGATAGTCGTCCGCCACGAAGGGCCGAGGCCCCTGTACGCCCATGTTCAAGTCTTCCCGGGGGAGGTCGCCGGAACCCCAGATGGTCATCCACATCGGAAGCGGATCGTGCTCCTGTCCGGCCCGAGACCAGGTCTCGAAGAGGAGTTCAGCCGGAAGTCGAATGAACCGATCGAGGGAATCGGCAGTTTCGGCAATCTGGAGAAGACGAAATCTCAGATACGGGTCCGGTTCGCCACCCAATTCCTCCAGTTCGGCCTCGGCCCTTGCCATCCGTGCTTGGATGTCCACGCCCCAAGCAGAGGGGAGCGCTGCCGTTGAGCCGAGAAGGGCAGCCAGGATCCAGGTAGAGATCCTCCCTCGGCTTGGGCCTCCGGAGGCCCCTCCGGCGATGAAGAAGAAGGGCACGGCCCACAGGGATAGATACCAGGGGGAGAGGCCGGGACCGGAACGGGCCACGAAGGCGCCAAACACGGACAACGCCAGAGCGATCAACACCCCGAACCCAACCGCCAGGGGGACCTCTGGGCGACCCTCCTCCTTCCCCGAATCAAGCTCCCTCCCCGACAGAAAAGGGAGAGCCAGGAGGGCCAGGGCTAAGGCCAGGCCCCCCTGATAGGGGACCCACCCCCCTACTCCCAGGGAGAAGAGGGACGGTGTTGCGCTGGCCCGGAACAGGATGTCCAAGCCAGGGAACAGAAGCCCGACCAGAGCCGCTCCGACCAGCCTCCCCCGACCACCTGAGGGAACGCGAACGGTGCCAGGAAACAACGCGAACAAAACCGCTGAGGCGAAAAGAAGCCCCAAGAGTCTCCCCAACGGCCAGCCGAGGACGGGCATGAAGAAGTGGGCAGGAGAGCTGAGGCCCTCACCCAACCTGAGGCCATCCACGGGAAGGAGAAAAGCAAGGGTCAGAAGAGAAATCCCAGCTCCTCCCATCCATCGTCGGAGCCCCGTCCCCCCAAGTACCAAAAGTCCCCAGGCCAGAAGGCTTAGTATTGCCACAGTCCGAAGCCAAGGACCGACCTGACTCCTCCAATAAACTTCGGGGTCCAAAGCCCCCCGGGTCACACTCAGGAAAGGCTCATCGTCCAGGTCCAGACCGCCAATGGTGGGGCCTTGGACCCGATCCGGTGGAAGGACCCGAATGGGAACGCCTGTCTCCCTCTGGAAGCGTGCCGCGAACCCCCCCTCCCTGAGCCCCGCTGGAAGATTCGTCTGAAGGAGGATGGCCGCCACCACCGTTCCTCCACCTCTTGGATCCGGGGCTGTGAAATAAAGGTAGGAAAAAAGGGGCCCGCTTCCGTAGGCGGAAAGGGCCTCACCTCTTCTGACCTCTTGGGGGACTCTTCCTCGGTGGACTCCGACCCAGGCCGTGGGTCGCCCCTGGGCATCATAGACCGCCATCGCGGTGACGCCTTTCCGCCGGCGGAAGTGGGAGAGAGCCTCCTGGAGGTCTGAATCGGGGTTTTCAGTTAGATGAGCAATGGCCTCTTGAATGGCCCGGTCTCCGGACTCGATGACCTCTGCCAGTCCTTGATTCAGGCTCCTCCGGATCCGTGCTTCGGATGGGGGCGGCTCTCCTGAGGTCCTCCAAGCCGGCGCCCGCTCCTGGAGATGGAAGCCAAACCCCAGTATGGTACCCAGGAGGAGGAGGAGGACCGCAGCGGAAAGAAGCCTTCTGTTTGCTTCTCCTCTGAGGAGCCAGGCCATGACGCCGGTGGACGGAATCAAGAGGAGGAAAGCCGTCTGCCAGCGGGTCCAGGCCATCAATCCCAGAAGACCCAACCAGAGGAGATACCATGACAGATGAGGTGCTTGGGTCCCGGACGGAGGCGTTTGAGGACGAGAAAGCTCGGTCATGGTCCCTCAGACGCCTGTCCTGGACAGAGGCCGGCCGGAGGCTTGCTCACGATCCCCGACTCATCCTTCCGGTGGGGGCCCTGGTCCAGCATGGGCCCCACCTGCCTCTGGGAACCAACACCTTCATCACCGAGGCCGTTGCCAGGGCTGTCTCCCGCCGACTGGGGATCCTGAGGGCCCCCACCTTCCACTACGGCGTGAGGGGACCGGAACGCGAGAGCTTCGCCGGCACCGCCGGGGTCCAGAGGAAAACCCTTCACAGAGCCCTCAATGAGCTCTTGGCGGAATGGGAGGACCACGGGGTCCAGGAATTCTATCTCCTCACCGCGCACCAACTCGAAGCTCATATCGAAGCGCTTCTCATGGCCCTCACCTCCTCAGCCTCCATCACAGTGGTGAACCTCTACTCGATTCCGGTCGACGACATTCTGGAGGGATCCCCTCTCGGAGAGCACGGAGGGGAGCTGGAAACCTCCCTCATGTTGGCTCTGGCTCCAGAATTGGTCCAACTCAGTCATGCCACAGACGTGATTCCCGACACCCGGACCCTCCGAAAATACGCCAGAGGGAGGGTGGCCACACCCCCGCCGGGGGCCCGAGGGACCCTCGGCGCTCCGTCCAGGGCCACTCCGGAAAAAGGGGCGGCCGTCTTTTCTCGATACATCCAAGCGCTCAAAGAGATCCTGGGGAACGGAGGTGGGAGATCCTGACGGAGAATCCCCGGACCCCGGCACCAGCGGAATGGGGATCACGACCTGGTCCCCAGGGTATGATTGTAGCTGGAAAGTGGAAGTCTCTCGCGACCCGGAAACGCCATGTTCCGTGCACTGAAGATTCTCGGTCTCTGCCTTTTCTCTGCCCTGCCTGGCCACCTGATGGGACAAAACGTATCCATCGACGAGGGAGCCTTCAGGGTTTCCTTCAACGGAGAGGTCGTTGGGCGGGAGGAGTTTTCCATTCGCCGTGTTGGGATGGGGGATCAGGCCCTTCTCCACCTCCGTGGGCGGGTAGAGCTGGACCTTCCGGAAGGTCAGAGGACGCTGACCCTTGCGGTGAGGGCTGAAGGCAGCGAGATGGCGGTGACAGCCTACCAGCTCAAAGCCACCGGCGAAAGAGATTCAGACATCCATGTGAGCAGGTCTGGACGCAGATTCCTGGCCAAGGTCCTCTCCTCCTCCGGTGAGGAAGTCCGGGAGTTCCGGGCAGGGCCGGGATCGATTCTCCTCGACCGGGACATGGCCCACCTGCATTTCCTCCTCCTCCCTTTCTTGAGCAACCCAGCTGGGGTGTCTCTGAGCGTCTTGTCCCCCGTTGCCGGAGAACAGACCCGGATGACCCTCTCTTTCGAAGGCCAGGAAGAGGTCAGGGTCGGCACGGAGCTCATACAGGGTCGCCACTACAGGTTGGACGGCGGCGAAGGGTCCCGGGAAATCTGGTTCGATGAGCAAAGCCGAATCTTGAGGATCGTGATCCCCTCAACGGGTTATGTCGCCGAACGGGAATCGCTAGGTTGAGAGGCGTCCGTGTCAGTGTCCCCTTGTTGTTCAGGGCCCACCTCCCCCCCCACCCGTCGACTCCTTTTGAAGTAATGTCAGCTCAAAGCCGTATCCGTCCCGAGGCCGGATTTCCCGAAGGGATTCCGGTGAAACAGCGTCCTCTCACGTACCGTAGAGTCCCGTGACCCTGTGTGTACCTCGTCCTTCCCGCGTCGGGAGCGTTCCCGTGAGGAAACCAAGGCGGTTCTGGCTGGGATTTCCAGCCATCATGATCCTGGCAGGCCCCTCCGTTGTTTTTTCCCAGGCGGAGGTTCCGCGGGATCTCTCCCTTCCTGAGGCGATCCGAATTGCTCGACAAGCCAGTCCCCTGCTCCAGGCGGACCTGAACAACCAGGATCTATCCGAATGGAACGTTCGGTCGAGCTACTTCTCCCTTGTCCCGTCTGCCAGCGCCAGCTCGGCGATTTCATGGCAGGGATCGGGTGTGGAGAGGCTCGGGAGCGTTACGCTGAGTCAGCTTGGCCTGCCGGACCAACCCTCGTACTACTTCTCATCGTACAATCTGGGCCTCTCGTATACGCTGAATGGACAAATCCTGCTGGCCCTCCCCCAGGCCAAAGCGGACCGTGAAGCCCAGATCGCCCAGGGGACGGCGGCCGAGGCCCAGATGGTCTTCCAGGTGACCCAGGCCTATCTGGAGATCCTGCGCCAGGACGAGGGATTGAAGCTGGTCCAACAGGAGTTGGAGCGGGCCCGAGGCAATCTTCGGTTGGCTCAGGGCCAACAGGAGGTAGGGAGCGGGACACCCATGGACGTGCGCCAGGCCGAAGTGGCCGTGGGCCGGGCCAGGGTGAACGTCCTCACCAGCGAAAACGGGGTCCGCATCGCGAAGTTCCGGCTCCTCCAACAGATGGGGCTGGATCCCCAGGAAAGCTTCAGCCTGACCACGAGCTTCGAAGTCGTGGCACCGGATTGGACCGAGGACGCCCTCACCAGTTTGGCGCTGGAGCAGAATCCCCAGCTGGTTGGGTTGAAGGCCGCCATCCGGACCCAGCAATACTCCACCCGAATGGCCAAGTCCGCCTACTTTCCCACCCTTTCCTTCCAGGCTGGGATGAGCGGGTTCACGCGGCAGGCCTCGAACTCCGATTTCCTGGTCGCTCAGGCCCAGTCTTCATCCCTTGGCCAGATCGGCCAGTGTGAAGCGCTGAACGAACTCTATCGGCGCCTCGCCGACCCTTTGCCGACGCAGGATTGCTCGGTTTTCCTTTTTTCGGAGAGCCAACGGCAGGCCATCGTCAGGGGAAATGACGACTTCCCCTTCGGATTTACCCGGAATCCCCCATCGGCATCCATGGTCGTCAGCCTCCCCATCTTCCAGGGGCTCCGACGTCAGAGAGACGTAGAAGCCGCCCGAATTGCCGAGGAAGACAGCCGATTCCAGTTACGGGACCAGGAACTCCGCCTGAAGGCCGATCTCGCCAGTGGGCTCTCGACCCTCGAGACCGCTTACGAGGCAGCTCTCATCGAGGAGGAAAACCAGGTTTGGGCCGATGAGCAGTTGCGGCTGGCTCAGGAACGGTACCGGCTCGGGGCCGCGACCTTCCTCGAGCTCATCGAGGCTGAGACGGTGAAAGCCCAGGCGGATCGAGACCGAATCGCGGCCATCTTCGCGTACCACGACGCCCTGGCAAGTCTCGAGGCATTGGTGGGAACATCCCTTCGGGCCCGCTAACGGGTTCTGGAAAGGCATAGATCATGAGTTCAAGAGGGAAGATCCTCATTGCAGTGCTGGTGGTGCTGGTCATTGGGTCCGCCACCGTCATCACCCTTCTCCAGAATCGGGACCGGGGTGTGGAAGTGCGAATGGAGGAGTTGGAGCGGAGGGATATGATCTCCACCGTTACTGCTGCCGGGAATATCCGGGCCCGCCTCGCCGTGGACATCAGCGCCGACGTCATGGGTCGCGTCATTCAGCTGAACGTGGAAGAAGGGGACGACGTGACACAGGGCGAGGTCCTCCTGCGGATCGATCCTTCCCAGCTGGAGGCGGTGGTTTCCAGGTCTCAAGCCACGCTCAGTCAGGCCCAGGCTCAGGCGGCCCAGCAGCGAGCCAATCTGGTCAGGGCCAATCGGGACCACCAACGGACCCAGGCCCTCTGGGATCGAGACTCAACGCTCGTCAGTCGTCAGCAGGTGGAGGACGCCCAGACGAACGCCGAAGTGAGCCAATCGCTCTACGAGGCGGCGGAGTTCGGAGTCTCCCAGGCCCAGGCGGCGCTGGAGGAAGCCAACGACCAGCTATCCAAAACCATCATCAGGGCTCCGATCTCGGGAAAGGTCACGCGGTTGAACGTGGAGGCCGGTGAGACAGTGGTCATCGGGACCATGAACAACGCCGGCAGTCTCATCCTTACCATCAGTGACCTCTCCGTGGTGGAAGCTGTCATGGAGGTGGACGAGACCGATGTTCCTGAGATCACGCTGGGAGACAGCGCCGTGGTGGAACTGGACGCTTTTCCGGACCATGTTTTTTCAGGGCAAGTGACCGAGATCGGCAATAGCGCCATCGTTCCTCCCTCCACGACGGCCGGGACGGGGCAGACCGCAGCCATCGATTTCGAGGTCGTCCTGACCCTGGACGAACCCTCTGTGGCCCTCCGCCCCGATCTTTCGGCAACCGCCGATATCATCACCGCGGCCCGAGTTGGTGTGACGTCAATCCCCATCATCTCCCTTACCGTGCGAGAGGATGAGGAGGAGGAAGAAGAGGAACCGGAAGGGGAGGACTCCAACCCCCAAAACCAACGTCCCGAGGGACCCGTGGCCCGGGGGAGGCAGACTCAGGAGATCGAAGGAGTATTTGTGGTGCGGGAGGGGATCGCCCATTTCACCGAAGTCCAGGTGGGGATCACCGGACAGGAATACTTCGAGGTCCTTTCCGGGGTCGAGCCCGGAGACACGGTGGTGGCAGGTCCGTATCAGCGGATTCGAGAGTTGAGGGATGGCGACCCGGTCCGATCTGCGGAAGGGAGCCGCACCCCGTCGGAAGCGGGAGGGGACGAGGGCCGGTGAGAGCGCTGACCCCAAACGGCCCGACGGGCCAGGACGGTGGCTGAGCGGTGAACGTCTGGGAAGGCGTTGTATTGGCTCTGAATCAAATCAGGACTGAGAAACTCAAGAGTTTCTTTTCGCTCCTGGGGGTCATCGTCGGGGTCATGTTCCTCATCGTTGTGGTGAGCGTGGTGGAGGGTTTGGATCGGTACATCAAAGAGGACTTTGCCAGTCAGATTTTTGGGCTAAACACCATCACTGTCAGCCGCAATCCCTCGGTCCAGATCAACACCAGCTCTTCCCAGCGACGGGCATGGTATCGGCGACGGCGCCTGGAATTCGGTGACGCCGACGTGATCCGGGAGAAGCTGACCATCCCGGCTCTGGTGGGGGTGGAGAGTACCACGGGTGGCCGGGTGGAGGGGGACAACGGCCGTCAGGTCGAGAACGTCATGATGACGGCCGTATCTCCGGAGGTCCTGCGCATTCGGAGTCTGGAGGTGGAACGGGGCCGGCCGTTTTCCTCACAGGAGGCTGAGCGAGGCGTTCCCGTGGCCATTCTGGGGAAGAGCACGGCGGAGGTGATCTTCCAGGACGTCGACCCAATCGGGCGGGAGGTCAGGATCAGAGGGTTTCCCTATCGGGTGGTAGGTGTGTTG
>CBDUAX010000051.1:0-14178 GCA_965365235.1 uncultured bacterium | reverse complement strand
CGCCGAGCAGACAAGAAGAACGAGGCGACCTTCCGAAGAAGGCCGCCTCGGTAGAGATGGGCAGGAAGGGAAGCTATGTCTTCTCGCCGGCCCACTCGGTCGAGGAGGTTCCCAAGGGCCCCGCCGACCAAGAGCCCCAGGGCAACCGGACGAAAAGAGCTGCCTCGGGGAAGCGACCTGTAGAAACAACCCAGGCCGGCGATCAGTCCGCAACTCAGGACAATGAGAAGGTTCAGGCCGGTGGGACCCGTTTCGATTCCCATCGCTCCGCCGGCGTTATAGATAAGGGTGATCCGGAGAAGGTCCCCGAGAACCGGCTGGGGGGATCCCGGTGGGCCAAGGAAGGCCACCGCCAGGAGCTTCGTGGCCAGGTCGGCCAGGAAGGTGAGGGTCATGATGGGCCAGAAGCGAACGGCTTTGGGGGCCATGGATTTCAAGGGGCCATCCTCGCCGAGGTCCCTGAGTCGCTACCCGTTCCCGTCGATCACCGCATCCGCCTCGATCTCGATGAGCATATCTGGGTGGATGAGGCTTCGCACCTCCACCATGGTGGTAGTGGGGGGGTGGTTCTGGAAGGCTTCCCGGTGACCGCGCCCGAACTCCTCCCATCGGGCGATGTCGGTCACGAACATCCGGGTCCGGACCACGTCCTGGAGGCCGCTGCCCAGCTGCTCGAGAGCCTCTTTAATGATCTCCAGACACCGGACGGTTTGGGGGTACGCCCCCCCGGGAGAGGTGACCTCCCCGTCCGGATCCACCGGAGCCGTCCCCGTCACATAGATGGTGTTGCCAGCCCGGAGGGCACGGCAGTATCCCACAGAGTCCTCCCATGGAGCGCCGCTGAAGGCGCGCCGGAAGGTCATTGGGTCCCCCGTGGGTCCGGGGCCCGCGGCATCTCTCGCATGGACTGGAGGATGGAGTCCACCTCTTCCCAGACCCGTCTCATGAACTGGACGTCTCGGCCCCAGACCTCCACGAAGCGGAGAAGATCCTCGTCCTGGAGACCAAGGGTAGCCAGGAGCTCATCCCTCTCTTCAAGGGGAAGTTTCTCTCGAGGAGCTCTCAGAGTCTCGACGCGAAGTTGGACATAGGCCTCGACGAAGGCCTCCCGGGAGATGGTGGGAGAATCTTCCGGTCCGGCGTTCTCGGTGGTGCAAGACGAGCCGGTGAGAAGGAAGAAGAACAAGAACAGAAAAGGGGACGATCGCACGGTGCCGCCCGGATTCGGTTGGGAGGAGGCGACCAGGATCTTTCGGATCCGGCGGAAGCCTCTCGAATAACGGGAAAGGTGTTTCGCGGCGCTGGGAGGTGTCAAGCCGGGGCACCGGGGGAGGCGTTCTTGCCCTGGATTCCCGCTGGAATCTAACTTCCCGACTTCGCGCTCCGCCGGTTTGCCCCCCATCCCTTTAGCGAAGGCCGACCATGATCCGCCCGTCAAGTCGATTTTCTCTTCTCTCTGTCCTGGGAATCCTCCTCACGCCGCTCTCCCCTCAAACACCGATCTCTGGGCAAGAGATCCCTTCTCCAGCCGAGGTTTTGGGGTACGAGCTCGGGGAACGATTCACCACCGTGGCTGGTGTCGTCCACTATTTCTCCACCCTGGCCGAGGCCAGCGAACTGGTCTCGGTCGAGACGTACGGGCACACCTTGGAGGGACGCCCCCTCCTTCAGGTACTGATTGCATCCCCAAGCCACCGAGATCGGCTGGAAGAGATCCTGGCTCGGAACCGGGAGCTGACGGACCCGGAGACCTCTGAGGCCCGGGCCGCAGAGATCATCCAGACCAATCCGGCAGTGGTCTATATCTCCTATGGTGTCCACGGGAATGAGGCTTCATCCTCCGAGGCTGCCCTCTGGACGGCATACGACCTGGCCCGGGGCGCCGATGACGTATCCGGTGTTCTGGACGGGGTCATGGTGATCATCGATCCCATGGTGAACCCCGATGGTCGGGCCCGGTACGTCAACTTCTATCGTCAGGCCAGAGGGGTCGTCCCGAACCCCAACCGCAACACCCGGGAGCACCGGGAGCCCTGGCCCGGCGGGCGACCCAACCACTACCTATTCGACCTGAACCGGGATTGGGCCTGGATGAGCCAACCAGAAACCAAAGCCAGACTGGCTACCTGGGACCGTTGGAACCCTCAGATTCATGCCGATCTCCATGAGATGGGTTCGAACTCCAGTTATTTCTTCTTCCCGGCAGCAAAGCCCATCAACCCTCTTTTCCCCGAGCATATCAGGAGCTGGGGAGCCCGGATCGGCGCAGGGAACGCCGAAGCCTTCAACCGGGAGGGTTGGCTCTACTACACGGCCCAGGGCTTCGATCTTTTCTATCAAGGCTATGGCGACTCCTGGCCATCGCTTCTGGGTGGGATCGGGATGACCTATGAGCAAGCGGGTGGGGGTGGAGCCGGGCTGGTGGTCGAAAGGGACGACGGGACGACCCTGACCCTGAAGGACAGAGCCTCGCATCACTGGGTGTCCAGCAAAGCCACGATTCGGACTGCGGCGGAAGGCAGAACAGACCTTCTGAACGGGTATGCGGCCTTTCACCGGAATGTGGACGAGGGCATTCAGGACATCCTATTGGTTCCCGGCCAGGAGCTGGAGAGGCTTTCGGCGCTGGCCGAGCACCTTCTGGACCAGGGGATCGAGGTGGAGAGGAGTCAGACGGATTTCAGCGTCTCGACCGAGGCTCATCCTGGGTTCGCCAGTCGGAGGGAGTTTCCGCAAGGCACCCTTCTGGTTCGGGCTCGCCAAGCACGGGGGCGCCTGGCGGCGGCCCTCCTTATGCCGGAGCAACTGCTTGACGGCGAATCGTCCTACGATATCACCGCCTGGGCGCTGCCCTACGCCTACGGGGTGGAGGCCCATTCGGTCACGGGTGAGGTGAGCGGATCCTGGGCGGCGCTGGGAGAGGGTGACCTTGATCCCCAGGCTGGGGGTTTGAGCGGAAGGCCCTACGGCTATCTCCTTACCCCAGGATACGATAAGATGAGTGGCCTCGTGCGGTTTCTCGTAGATGGCGGCAGAGCTTATTCCCAACCGGACACCTTCCGGCTCGGCGGCACTCTCTATCCTCAGGGCACTCTCTTCCTGCCCCGGGGCAGGAACGAAGCCCTGGAGGAGAAGATCCGTGCAGCGGGACTGGTACGCTTTGTCCAGCCGGTATCCACGGGCCTCACGGAGACCGGCCTGGATCTCGGGACCGGGAGCGCAGGGTTCGTCACACTCCCGAAGGTGGCCATGGCAACGGGTGAAGGGGTGAGCTCAACCTCCTACGGAGCCCACTGGTACTTCCTCGAACAGAGGTTGGCTCTACCTTTCGATGCCATCAACCTCTCCTCTCTGGCCAGCGTGGACCTCACTCCCTACGACGTCCTGGTTCTGCCCGAGGGTCGGGGACTCCTGGGCGTTTTGGGCGAAGGGGGTACGGAGGCTCTGGAACGCTGGCTTCGGGTTGGTGGCACCCTCATCGCGGTCGGGGGGAGTGCTGAGGCCCTGGGGCGGGAACTGGCAGATCTGGAGCAGCGCAGGGCGGACGAGGAGGAACTGGAAAAGGATGAGGCCCTGGCCAAGGCCCTCCGGACGCGGGACGACAGGGCAGAGGACCGATGGGCGCAGGCGGTGCCTGGGTCCATTCTGAAGGTGGCGTTGGATCCGGGGCATCCCCTGGCGGCCGGAGCCTCAGCAGACGGCCTTGAAGGGGAGATGTTTGTTCTCTCACGGGGCCGGGCTTTCGAGCCGTCGGAGGAGTTTGAGTCGGTGGCCTATTTCCCCGAGGGTCTGGAGCGAATCTCCGGTGTGATTTCAGAGGAGAACCTGGACCGCCTCGGCCAGAGCACCTGGCTCGCCCAGGTTGGGGTCGGTCGCGGAAAGCTGATCCTTTTCGTGGAGGATCCTCTGTTTCGAATGTTCTGGTATAGCGGCTTCCAACTCTACACGAATGCTCTTTTGTTGGGGCCCAGTTCCTGAGCTTCCCTCCTGGGATCGGGGGTTGGGGGGGCTGAAGATCTTCAGGTCGATGTTTGGTTCGTCGGAGTGGAACTCCAGCGGACCCGAAAGGGGTAAGGGTCGTCATGATTACGACAGCACGAAGGAAAAGGTTTGTTTTGCTCCGGTCCCTCTCGCTGGTTTTGGGCCTGGTCGCCATCTGGTCCTGTGCCATCAATCCCGCGACGGGATCGCGGCAATTTGTCCTCATGTCCGAGGGCCAGGAAATCGCCATGGGCCGGGATGCCGATCCGGGCATCGTGGCCTCCATGGGATTGTATCCGGATGAGGGCCTCCAACAATACGTGCATCAGCTGGGGTTGGAGCTTGCGGCCCGATCGGAGCGGCCGGATCTCCCCTGGACCTTCCGAGTTCTGGACGACCCGCTCATCAACGCCTTCGCTCTGCCCGGGGGGTACATCTACGTGACCCGAGGGATAATGGCCCACCTGGATTCGGAGGCGGAGTTGGCCGGGGTCCTGGGGCATGAAATCGGCCATGTGACCGCCCGGCACTCGGTAGATCAGATCTCCCGAGCGCAGGTGGCCCAGCTCGGCCTGGGAGTCGGGATGATCCTGGTGCCGGAGCTCCAACAGTTCGGCGGGCTGGCCTCGGCTTCTCTCCAGCTCCTCTTCCTGAAGTTCGGGAGAGATGACGAGCACCAGGCCGACGAATTGGGGGTCCGCTACATGGGACGTCTGGGGTATGATCCGGCCCAACTCTCTGGTGTGATGGGGATGTTGGGCCGGGTCACCGCCGGTGGAGGAGGGGCGGGTCCTCCGGAATGGCTCTCCACCCATCCGAACCCGGTGAACCGTGAGGGCTCCATCCTGGAAATGGCCCGCACGGCAGAGGTAGCCGCCGATCCTCCGAGAGTCGAGCGAGAAGAGTACATCTCGCGTTTGGACGGCCTCACCTTTGGGGATAACCCAAGGGAAGGCTATTTCCTCGAGGAGCGTTTCTACCATCCGGACATGCGTTTTCAAATGTCCTTCCCCCCGGGGTGGCAGACGGCGAACACCCGACAGGCCGTGCAGGCCCTGAGCCCCCAGGAGGACGCCGTCTTCGCCCTGACCCTGGGTGAAGGGAGCGAGCCTGGGGACGCTCTCCGGAGCTTCCTGGCTCAGGAAGGTGTTGAAGGCAGTGGCGTTTCCCAGTCATCCGTGAACGGGCTCCCAGCGGCTTCGGCCGATTTCCGGTTTTCCAACGGGCAGGAGAGTCTGGCAGGCCGTATCGCTTTTGTCAGCCATGGCGGGGTGCTCTTCCAACTGCTTTCCTACGGGACACCCAGTGCCTGGGACGGCCACAGGTCCACGGTTGGGAGCGCCCTGTCCAGCTTCAGACCACTAAGCGACGAAACCTATCTGAATGTGCAACCTGCCAGAATCCGTGTCATTACCGTCGGTCGGGCTAGCTCGCTGAACGACTTTCTCGCCCGGGAAGGGGTCCAGGACCAAGGGGAGCAGGTGCGCCTTCTGAACCGATTGGAGGGGAACCCGACCCTTAGAGCGGGCCAGATCCTCAAAGTCCCCACAGGCGGGCTGATGCCCGGAGGGGATTGAGGGAAGGCGTTCATTCGGGCCCCTGTGGTCCGGATCTTGAATTGTTACTTCGGCCGGAAGCTCGGGAGGGTTGAGTTTCCGGCCGAAATGACATCCGGAAACGGGTTCTTGAACCCGATGGCGCCACTTTGGCAGCCCTCCCCTGCCTCTGGAAAGAACACACGATGCCAGTGACACCCGAGTACACGGAGGGATAGGCCCCGAGCAGGGCCGGAAAACGATGTTGAGCCCCGAACGCCTCACAGTCAAAGCCGCGGAAGCCATCCAGGTAGCGGCTCAGGAAGCCAGAAAGGGGGAGCACCCCCAGATCGACGGCGTGCACCTCCTCCAGTCTCTCCTGGATCAGGAAGATGGGATCGTCGCCCCCATTCTCAACAAGCTGGGCGTGACCGTCCACCTCATCCGTGAAAGGAACCTGGCCTCCCTGGGGACCCGTGCACGGGTGTCCGGAGGATCCGAACCCGGGCTCTCCCGGGACCTGACCCGAGCCATGGATGTTGCCGAGGAAGAGGCGCGGAACCTCGGCGATGAATATGTATCCACCGAACACCTCCTCCTGGGGCTAGCTGAAGAGAAGGGCGACGCAGGGAAGATTCTTCGAGAGGTCGGGGCCACACGGGAGGCGCTTCGGGAAGCGCTGGAGGCGGTACGAGGATCCCACCGGGTCACAGATCAAACGCCGGAGGACACCTACCGGGCCCTCGCACGGTTCAGCCGGGATCTTACCGAGGCCGCTCGGTTGGGGAAGTTGGATCCGGTCATCGGACGGGACGAAGAGATTCGCAGGGTCATCAAAGTTCTTGCCCGTAGAACCAAGAACAATCCGGTTCTGATCGGTGAGCCTGGGGTCGGAAAGACGGCCATCGTCGAGGGGCTGGCCCAACGCATCGTGGCCGGGGACGTGCCCACCACCCTGGCCAACAAGAAGCTGGTCTCTCTGGACATCGCAGCCATGCTCGCCGGGGCGAAGTACCGAGGAGAGTTCGAGGAGAGGATGAAGGCCACCCTGAAGGAGATCGCCGAGGGGGAAGGCCGGTTCGTCGTCTTCATCGACGAGTTGCATACCATCGTGGGTGCAGGGGCCGCGGAAGGGGCCGTCGACGCTGGGAATATGCTCAAGCCCATGTTGGCCCGGGGTGAGTTGCGAATGGTTGGGGCCACAACTCTGGATGAATATCGGAAACACATCGAAAAGGACCCCGCGTTGGAGCGACGCTTCCAGCCGGTCTTTGTCGCTCCTCCCTCGGTGGAAGACACGGTGGCCATCCTTCGCGGCCTGAAAGAGCGCTATGAGGTACACCACGGAGTCCGCATCAAGGACGATGCCCTCATTGCTGCGGCCCGCCTCTCGGACCGTTACATCGGAGGCAGATTCCTTCCGGACAAGGCCATCGATCTCATCGACGAGGCAGGGAGCCGACTTCGGATCGAGATCGACTCCCTACCTCAGGAGATCGATGAGGTCGAGCGTCGAATCACGCAGTTGGAAATCGAGAAGCAAGCGCTGACCCAGGAGCATGATCAAACGGCCAGGGACCGTCTTCGAGGGATCGAGGAAGAGCTAGCGGGCTTGAGGGAAGGGAGCGCCGGGATGAAGGCCCGGTGGCAGGCCGAGAAGGAGGCGATCACCCGCATTCAGAACCTGAAGGAAAAGGTGGACGAGCTTCGGCTGGATGCCGACCGGGCCACCCGTACTGGTGATCTGAACCGTGCTGCCGAGCTTCAGTACGGGGAGATCCCGGGTACCGAGCAGGCACTGGAGGTAGCAGAAGCACGGCTGAACGAGCTCCAGGCGGAGGGGAAGTTTCTGCGGGAAGAAGTGGACGCCGACGATATCGCCCAGGTCGTGGGAGAATGGACCGGGATTCCCGTGACTCGCCTCCTGGAGTCCGAGCGGCAACGTCTCACGCATCTGGAGGAGCTTCTGGGAAGACGGGTCATTGGGCAGGAAGAAGCGGTGACCGCCGTTTCCAACGCGGTCCGGCGGGCCCGATCCGGCCTCCAGGACCCAAACCGTCCCGTAGGTTCCTTTATCTTTCTGGGTCCCACAGGCGTGGGGAAAACAGAAACGGGCCGGGCTCTGGCCGAGTTCCTTTTCGATGATGAGCGCGCCATGGTCCGCATCGACATGTCTGAGTACATGGAGAAGCACTCTGTGGCCCGGTTGATCGGTGCGCCGCCGGGGTACATCGGCTATGAAGAGGGCGGCCAGCTCACCGAGTCGATCCGAAGGCGCCCCCATGCCGTCATTCTTTTCGACGAGATCGAGAAGGCCCACTCCGACGTCTTCAACGTCCTTCTCCAGATTCTGGATGAAGGCCGTTTGACCGATTCCCAAGGCAGGATGGTGGACTTCCGAAACGCCGTGGTCATCATGACCTCCAACATCGGAAGTCAGTACATCCTGGAACGAGCCGGCTCAGGCGCCTGGGAGGAGGTGGCGGAGTGGGTCGGAAATGAGCTCCATGGACACTTCCGTCCCGAATTCCTCAACCGGGTGGACGACGTCATCGTGTTCAAGCCCCTTGGGAGGGAGGAGCTCAGGGCCATTGTCGAGCTACAACTCGATCGGGTGAAGGCCCTTGCGGGGGATCTGGGGTTGACCTTGGAAGTCACTCCTGAGGCCGTGGACCTGATCTCTGAGGAGGGCTTCGATCCGGCGTATGGTGCTCGGCCGCTGAAGCGGGCCATCCAGAGGTTGCTGCAAGATCCACTGGCTCTCCATCTCCTTGAATCGGAGATCCCCGAGGGGACCCGGCTGCTTGTGACCCCGGGCCCCCAGAGGAAGAGGCTGGCGTTTTCCAGAACCTTGGAGGAAGCTCCCGGGAGTCAGGAATCGTCGGAATGATGTCCCAATTCCCGGTCCTCTCCCGAAGGCGGGTGGGCTTTCTTCTCACATCCATGTTGACGCCGGCGAGACCTTTGGCGAGGATCTTCCCACGCGCTCCTTCCCCCACTCCTGAACGGGGCTGTTCATGAGACGCATTTTGCTGTTGGCTGGCCCCCTCCTCCTGGGAGGGTGTACCACGACAATCATGCCGGCCGGGGAGATGGCCTCGGTGGCCCCCATGCTTTCCGTGGAGCGGTTTCTCCAAGCGGCCAACGATGGAGACCTCCACTCCATGGCCAGGATTTTCGGGACCGCCGACGGCCCCGTAATCGAGACAGGCGGAACTTTGGGATGCGGGTTCAAGAAGTTCGGTTCGTGGTTCGGGTTGGGCGATCGATGCGAGACCCTCCAGGAGGTCGAGGTCCGGATGGATGCCATCGCCCAGATTATCGAACACGAGGACTACACCATCGTGTCGGAGTCATCGGTCCCCGGCAGGGTCGCCCCAACGTCCCGCATCGGAGTGAACATGCGCGTGGACGGCGAAGACATTCCGGATGTGCCCTTCCTGGTAGTTCAAACGGGAGATGGACGTTGGTTGGTGGTTGAGATTGGTCTGACCAAGATCACAGGGAGTATTCGCTAGGGCCGAGAGTTCTTTTCGTCCTGAACCCAGTCCGGCCCGATCCATGCAGCTGTGGGTGGACAGTCTGGAAGGTGTCCTTCTACGGGACCCGAGAAGGCTTCAATAGGAAACCAGCTCGGTGAGGAGACCTCCGGTGCTCTTGGGGTGAATGAAGGCGACCTGGTGCCCCCGGGCGCCTACCCTGGGCTCCAGGTCGATGAGCAGGAAGCCTTCTTTCGTCAGCCGGGCCAGGGCCTCGGGAAGGTCCGGGACCCGGTAGGCGATGTGGTGGAGGCCGGGTCCCCTGCGGTCGAGAAAACGGCCGACGGTGGTGTCAGGCCCCAAGGGCTCGAGAAGCTCCACGGACCCGGCGAAGGAGACTCTGACGCCCTGGGTCTCGAGGATCTCAGGTGAGGAACAGGGCGTTCCGGCCAGGAGTTCAAAAAGAGCGCAGGCCTCCTCGAGGGAGGTCACGGCCACGCCGACGTGGTCGAGCGGGTAGGAAAACATATTCGTGTCGTTGCCTGGGACCTGGGGAAGGAAAAAGGGCACCCCGGTGGCGCCTCAACCTCGGCGGCATGGTACCCAGGGCCGCCAGTCCGGACAAGGAGTAGGCTCAATGGCAGACAGTGGATTGGTCATGGAAGTCACGGACCAGAATTTTGGAGATGAGATCGAAAGCTCCGAGGGGCTCTCGATGGTGGATTTCTGGGCGGCGTGGTGCGGGCCCTGCCGCATGGTGGCCCCCATCGTCGCTGAACTGGCCGCGTCCTTCGCCGACCAGGGGTTGAAAGTCGGGAAGTTGGATGTGGACACGAACACGGCCACCGCAAGTCGGTTCGGCATCCGCTCAATCCCCAGCATTCTCTTTTTCAAAGACGGGAAACACGTCGACACCGTCATCGGTGCCGTTCCGAAGCCCTTCCTCGAAGCCAAGATCAACGAACATATCTGACCGTCTGATCTGGAGGGTAGTGCGAACCCGATCCCGGCCGTCGCGCGCCGGGATCGGGTTTCTTTTCTCGCCTCTTTGGGAGTTGGGATTCTGGAGGCGGCGTCCCTTGGCCATCCGATCCCAGGCCCCTGGCCCTTGCCAGGCCCTTTGGCCATCCTTCACAGATGTCGATCCTCTACCTCGTTAGCACTCCCATCGGCAACCTGGCGGACCTGAGCCCTCGAGCCCGGGAGACGTTGGGTACCGTATCCCGGATCCTGGCCGAGGACACACGCCGAACACGGCCCCTCCTCTCCCATCTCGGCGTCGAGACTCCCCTGGTTTCTTTCCACGCTCACAATGAGGTGGGGCGGCGAGATGCTGTCCTGGGGTGGCTCGATGCCGGAGAGGACCTCGCCCTGGTCTCCGATGCCGGAACGCCTCTGATCTCTGATCCGGGAGAACGGTTGGTGGAGGCTGTGGCCGAAGGGGGCCACCAGGTCGTGCCCATCCCGGGGCCGTCGGCGATCCTGGCGGCCCTGGTGGCCTCCGGGCTCCCGGCCGGGCGATTCTCCTTCCTGGGCTTCCTGCCCCGGAAGGGCAAGGATCGCCAGGATCTCTTCGAACGACTGGCCGCCGAATCCGAAACCACGGTCCTCTTCGAGTCCCCCGAACGCTTGGCTCCCACTCTGCAGCAGCTCTCAGATGCCCTGGGTCCCAGTCGCCGGGGAGCCGTCGGAAGGGAGCTCACCAAGCTCCATGAGGAGTTCGTAAGGGGAACCCTGGAGGATTTAGCGGCCCATTTTGCCTCCAAGCCTCCTCGGGGTGAGGTCACCCTGGTTCTGGAGGGGGCGGCGTTGGGACTGGAAAGACCCGGGGTGGATGAGGCGGCGGCGGCGGCCCTCGCCGCGGCCCTCCTGGCCGACGGGCGAAGTCCCAGCCGGGCCGCCCGGGAGGTGGCCGCCCGGCTGCGGATTCCGCGGAACCAGGCGTATCGGGTCGTTCAAAGCTTGTCCTCTGAAGAACGGGATTCGGGCGAAGGTGATGGAGGCCAGGAAGGGGAATCGAATCCGGGGGGCCTCGACCCCGCATGAGCCAAAGTCCGCCGGGGCCCAAAGCCCCACCCCCTCTATCCCTTTCCCCGGAGGCTGCGGCTGCCCTCCGGCGGGAGATCAGGCGGGCGGGGGGAAGGGAGGTCACCTTTCTGGCGCAGGTGGGCCCCGATCGAACGGTGCTGAATCCTCGGGCGGTGGCCCGTGGCAACCGATCCGCTGTCCTGGCCGTCTCCCGGGACGCCCCCCAGGGAAGTGTCATGATCCACAACCACCCCTCCGGAGCGTTGGAGCCTTCGGAGGCGGATCTGGCTGTAGCCGCGAACCTCTTCGAGGAGGGTCTGGGTTCGGCCATCGTGGACAACGACGCCACGGAACTGTACGTGGTGGTCGAGCCGCCCGAGCCCCGGGTTGTGGAAGCCTTGGCCCTGGAGGAAGTGGAAGCCTTCCTGGGGACGGAAGGCCCCCTGGCGGCGGTTCTGCCGGCCTTCGAAGACCGTCCAGGGCAGCGGGAGATGGCCCTGATGGCGGCTCGTCGCTACAACGAGGGCGGAGTGGGGTTGGTGGAGGCCGGAACAGGTACCGGGAAGTCGATGGCCTACCTTCTCCCGGCGGCGCTGTGGGCCCTCCAGAACGACGAACGTACCGTCATCTCCACCAACACCATCAACCTCCAGGAGCAACTGGTGGGGAAGGACCTCCCCCTCCTCCAGGAGGCTCTGGGTCAGGAGCTCTCCTGGGCCTTGGTGAAGGGAAGGGGGAATTACATCTCCATCAGACGGGCCCGCCTGGCAGCGACATCGGCGACAACTCTGTTTCAAGAAGACCGAAGCCAGGAGATCGATGCCCTTCTGGAGTGGATAAAAAGCACTCCGGATGGATCCCGATCCGATCTTTCCGCCCCACCCTCGGAAGAGGTTTGGGAGGAAGTCCAGAGCGATCCCGACATCTGCCTGAGGGCCCGGTGTCCTCACTTCCAGGCCTGCTTCTATCAGAAAGCTCGCCGAGAGGCGGCGGCGGCCAAACTCCTGGTTGTGAACCATCATCTCCTCTTCACCGACCTGGCGGTCCGCCGAGCCTCCAACAACTACAAGCAGTCGGCGGTCCTCCCACCGTATCGCCACCTGATTCTGGACGAGGCCCACAATGCAGAGGAGGCTGCCACCGACCACCTGGGTGTTGAGGTCACACGCCGTGGCCTGTACCGGTTGCTGTCTCGCCTGGATCGACGTGGGAAGGGAGTGTTGGCAGACCTGAAGGGCCAGCTTTCGTCGGACCCGGAGCGGGGCTCGGCTCCCTCCTTCCTCGGTCGCATCCAGGACCGGATTCTCCCTGCTCTGGAGGAGGCCAGAACGGGGCTGGAACCCTTCCTTTCATCCCTCGGGGGAGTGTTCTCCGATGGGGCCGGCGACGCCCTCCGAATCGGCGGTTCGGCTGGGCTGGAGCCTCGGGAGGGGCTGGCGGTCCAGGAGTCGCTTGGCCACTTCCTCCTTTCATTCCGTCAGCTCGCCCGGGAGGTGGCGGAACTGAGGGCCCGCCTGAACGGCGACGAGGCCTGGGCCGAAACCTTCGAGGGACGGCTCCTGGACCTCCAGAGCATTCAGTACAGGTTGGAGTCTTCGGCATCAGGAGTGCAAAGGGTGTTGGATCCGGGGGACGAGGCCCCGGGGTTGGTCCGGTGGCTCCAGCAAAAGGGCCGACCTCTGGGCGGGAGCCGGAATCTGGCACTGGCTGCGGCTCCCATCGAGGTGGGTCCCATCCTTCGAGAGGACCTCTTCGGTCGCCTGGAGAGCACCGTCCTCACCTCGGCTACTCTCACCACCCGGGCGGGCTTCGAATATCTCCGCTCTCGGCTGGGCCTGTCACCAGAGGCCCTGGAGGAAGCCGAAGGGAGCTTGGAGGTGGAGGAAGCGGTGGTGCCTTCCCCCTTCCGGTTCCAGGAGCAGAGTGTCCTGGCGGTGCCAACGGATCTTTCCGGCCCGCAACAGGGCGGAGATTTCTTCCAGGGGGAAACAGCCAAGGTGGTGCTGGAACTGGCCAGAATCACGGGTGGTGGCCTGTTTGTTCTCTTCACCTCGTATCAGGCCCTCACCCGGGTAGCGGAACTCCTCCGTGAAAGGGAGGGGTACCTTCCGGGGCCCCTCTTCGCCCAGGGCGAAGAACCCAGAGCCAGACTCCTTCGACGCTTCATCGAATCGGGGGACGGCATCCTTCTGGGGACCGCTTCCTTCTGGGAGGGTGTCGATGTGCCCGGGGACCCTCTCCGGGGCCTCATTATCCAGAAACTCCCGTTTCACGTGCCCACAGAGCCCATCGTCGCAGCTCGGACCGAAGCCATCGAAGCACAGGGGGGGGATCCGTTCTGGAGGTACACCCTCCCGGAGGCAGCCCTCCGGCTGAAGCAGGGTTTTGGACGCCTGATCCGGACTCTGGACGACCGGGGGGCCGTCGTGGTCCTGGACGACCGGATCCTTACCCGGCGATATGGCACCTACCTTCGACAGTCCCTTCCCCCGGCACCGTTGGCAAAAGGTCCCTGGGGAGAGCTTCAGAGGACGCTGAAGAGGTTCTACAACCAGGATGAGGAGTGATCCAAAACCCCGGGATTCCTCTTGTCCCGATAGGGTCCGTGAATAGATTAGGGCTCGCCCAGGCCGGTGCTACCGGCCCGTCTCCATCTGGTCAGGTACGGAACCCATGAAACGTATCGTCGGAATCGTCATCGGGGTCTTCTATGTCGTCCTCGTGACCCTGGCCTTCGGGCAGTCCTCTCAGGGATGGCAGGCCGGAAACGCCGATTTGGGATTCTGGTGGTCTGTGATCGGCACTCTCCTGGGAATCGCAGGAACCGGGGCAGTGATCGGCACCTGGCTCCACACTCGCCCCGTGGAAGACTGACGGCGGCCTCCTCCGGATCGCCACCCAACCTCCGGCGCCTCTCCCCTGGCCAACAAACGACGTTCGGGCCGTGGGGGAAGCGCCGGCGCCTTTGCCACCTGGAAAAAGACAAAACCATGGCATCCCTTCCTCGTCCATCGAAAATCGTCTGTGTCGGTCGGAACTACGTGGCCCACGCCGCCGAGCTGGGGAACGAAGTGCCCGCCGAACCCCTCCTCTTCCTCAAGCCCCCATCCTCCCTGGTAGGTCCGGGAGATGCCATCGTCCTTCCCCCGGATGTG
>CBDUAX010000050.1:0-14307 GCA_965365235.1 uncultured bacterium | reverse complement strand
CCGCCCCTGGTTCCATCTGACCGGGGCGGCTGTGGCGGTCTTGCTCTCGGCCACGGCCTTTACGGTGTGGAACCAGTCCACGGTCAACGAAAAGGTCTACACGGTCAGCGTCCTGATCATTGCTGCGGTGGTCTGGTTGAGTCTTCGTTGGCGGGACCTGAAGGATGAACCTCGGGGACTTCGGTACCTCCTCTGGGCCGTTTTTCTTTTGGCCCTAGGCTCCACGAACCACCTGATGTCCATCCTCCCCCTCCCGGCTCTGGGGCTCTTCCTCCTCCTGGTCAAGCCAGGAGTCCTCGCCGAGAAGTCCCTTTGGCTCCGGGGGGTCCCCCTCATCGTTTTGGGCCTCTCCTTCAACTTCTTTCTCCCGGTCCGAGCGGCCCAGGATCCGGTCATCGCCGAGGGAGATCCGGTGTGTGAGAACGTCGTCGAGGCGGCGGTCTCCATCTTTTCGAATGGGAGGGCAGGGTGTCACATGCTCTCTCGGGTGTTGAACCGGTTCCAGTACCAGAAGCCACCTTTGACGGAGCGCCAGGCCACCTTCGGATCTCAGCTCCTGAACTACTACCAGTACTTCGAGTGGCAGTGGGCCCGAGGGTTGGATCCCTCGGAGCTTCCGGGTGGGGGGAGGGTTCCCGTTGCCCTCCTCTTTTTGACCCTGGGTTTCTGGGGGTTGTGGTTGGTCTTCAAGGGTGACCGGGAGGCCTTTTTCCTCCTGGGTGGGCTGGCTCTGACGGTGACCCTGGGTTTGGTATTCTACCTGAACTTCAAGTATGGCTATTCCCTGGCCCCCCATATCCAGGACCAGACCCTGCACGAGGTCCGTGAACGGGACTACTTCTTCATCGCCAGCTTCGGCCTCTGGGGCGTACTGGCAGGCCTGGGACTTGTGGGTGTCTGGGAGTTTCTATCGGAGCGCCTTACCAAGGCGAATCCGCTTCTGATGACATCCCCGGTTTTGCTGGTGGCTTTGATTCCCCTGGTCTCGAATTGGAGTTGGGCGAGTCGGGCTGGGGATTTTGCCACTCGTGATTGGGCGTACAACCTTCTCATGAGTGTGGAGCCCTATGGGGTGATCTTCACCAATGGGGACAACGACACGTTTCCCCTCTGGTACATCCAGGAGGTTGAGGAGATTCGCCAGGATGTGACGGTGGTGGTAGGACAGTATCTCTACACCGACTGGTATCCCCGACAACTCCAGGAACTCACTTCACCCGACCGGCAACGCCCCTATCGGCCGGAGCAGGGCGCCGGGTTGTACGAAGCCCCTCAGGCCCCGCCGGCCAACCCCATCATCGCCCTTCCGCCGGCTGAGATGGACGCCATTGTCGGCGGTACCTCGTCCCGTGAACTCACCCTCCCCCTTGGGGACGTGGCCGTCCAGTACCCAGCCGGAACGTATCTGGATCGGGGGGACCAGCTGACGCTGGCCATGATCATCGCCAGCATGCCGGAACGCCCCATCTATTTCGCCACGCCATCCGGAATCCTCGGGCGGTTGGGCCTGGATCCGTGGTCGGTTCGACACGGGTTGGCGGCCAAGCTCCTGCCCCGGGACCTGGAAGAACCCCAGCCCGCCAACCTCATTCAGACCTCCCCGGCCGTGGGAGCGGACTGGTTCGACGTCCCCCGTTCCCTGACCCTCCTGGAGGACGTCTATTCCTACAGAGGATTCCGGAACCGGAAGGTCTGGGCCGACCGGTCCACCCTGAATATCCCCTGGTATTTCTACGCCACTGCGCTACAGGTGGCCGATGCGGTGTCCCAGTGGGAGGGGGGTACCGACGAGGCGGTCGAACGCCTTCAAGGGTGGGCCGAAGAGTTTGCAGTAACAGCCCAGGGCGGCCGGCTGGCTCTGCCGCCGGCCGCCCTGGAGGGGTAGCGAAGCAACCGAAACAGGCTGCCTACTTCTTCAGGAAGATCTGGATGACGCCGTCGGCGGCTTCGGGTCCGAAGATCGCCTCAGCAGCGGCGCCTTTGATGACTTCGATGCGGTCGATGAGGTCCGGGTTCAGCTCGCTGATGACGGTCTTGGCCACGCCGTCCTCGATCCGCACGCCGTCCACGTAGATGAGAGGGGCCGCCTCGACGGTTTGCTGGACGCCCTTGGGGGCTTCCTCGAGGCGGATCCTTACTCCGTCCTTCAGGGCCAAGCCCTCCTTGAGGATCTCACCCTCCTCCGCCTCCAACGTGACGGTCCCGGCCGTGACCTCCCCACCGGGTCCCACCTCTGTCTCGACGGCCGGCGTGGGTGGAGTCGGCGTTTCACACGCCAGGGCCAGGAAGAGCCCTCCGACGGCCATGGCACCAAGCGCCCGACCCATTCGCTTCTTTCCGACATGGTTCTTCATCATCAGCAATCTCCTTTCGAGGAATGTGCCGTCCCGCTCCGCAAGAGCCGGAACCAGAGGAAAAAGCCCCTGAGTGCCTGAGGCGACGCCCAGGAGCAGTCGACCGTACTTCTGTGCCGGGATCCCGCGGGCCAACACTCTCCCGTCGCAGTCTCCTTCCACAGCCAGATGGAGCCTTCGGAGGCACCACCAGAGTCCCGGGTTCCAGGGAGCCAGAGCCAGCAGAACGATGCCAAGGGCCAAGACGGCAGGATCCTTTACCCGCCGATGTTCGACCTCGTGGAAGAGGATCATCTCCATCTCCTCTTTCTCGAGAGAAAGGGCCCAGTGCGGTAGGACGATGTTGGGACGAAGCAGACCTACCACTGCCGGCCCCAACCCGTCGGAGATCAGAAGGTCCTGTCCCCTCACCCTGGCCGATGGCCAGCTTCGAGATTGTCGGTGTAACCGAAGGGTCGCTCCGGAGAAGAGGAGGATCACCAGGAGGGAGGTCCCGAACCAAAGAAGCCCGAGGGGGGGGTCGATCCCGCCCCAAAGGAGATCCCACGTGCCGTCCGTGGAAGCAGCGGTCCCCTCCCAGATCCGGTACAGGGCGTCCATGGGGATTACAGCCCCGAGGGTTGGTTCAGGCTCCGCCGGAGAGGGATTCAGGAGGGAAGCCACCGGGAGGAATCCGATGCCGGCCATGGCAGCCAGCCAGACCCATCGGGTCGGGAGGCCCATGGAACGGAGGCCCCGGTCCACGAAAAGAGCTCCGCCGGAAAGGAGGAGGCCAAGGACGAACCCGTAGGCCATGATGGAGAGGATCATCCTTCCTCCTCCATCTCTTCGAGCAACTTCCTCATCCTTGCCAACTCGCCCTGTGGGATATTCCGGTCCGAGACCAGTTGGCTCAATAGAAGCTCTGCCGATCCTCCGAAGATCTTCTCCAAAATCCTGGAGAGGGCGCTATCCCCGGCCTCAGCTGGCTCCACCTTCGGGAAATAGCGGTATGCACGCCCTTCCGCCTCATGCCGCACGGCGCCTTTGTCTTCCAGGATCTGGAGGATCTTCAGGACCGTCGTATAGGCCACGTTGTCGCCCAACGCCTCACGGACTTCGGTGACCGAACCGGAGCCGCGTCGCCAGAGGACGCTCATGATGTCCAGCTCTCGCTCGGTGAAGGTGGGATTCTCCAAAGGCCTCTTGCTCCAATTCCGGAACGACGGCGTCTCAATAACTCGAGGAAGACAAGGCTGTCTACGAACTTCTTCGTAGATAATAAAGGGGTGGGACCGGTCTTGTCAACGAAGATCTTCGTAGATAGGGAATCTCCGAAGGCTGAGGGTCGGTAGCGTTGGCCGGGGCGTTGATAGAGGTACTCACGCGTGTTCCCTTATCTTGAGGAAACAAGGAGTCAACTTTGGGACTCGAGGGCCTTGGATCCGGCCCGGGACACCCACCGGGAAGAGAGCTGGTATGACAGAAAATAAAGACCGACCGCCACCGCCCGGAGGGGGGCTGGGGAACCCGGACTATTCGGGTTTCCAGCGGGAAGACCTGATCAGGTATGCCCGGCACTTCGTCTTGCCCCAGGTGGGCCCCGAAGGTCAGAGAAAGCTGGCAAACGCCAAGGTACTCCTGGTGGGTGCCGGTGGCCTTGGGTCTCCCGCCGCCCTCTATCTTGCTGCTGCGGGAGTGGGGACGCTCGGTATCGTGGATGCGGACCTGGTGGATCTCTCCAACCTTCAGCGCCAGCTTCTCCACGGAATCCATCAGCTGGGCCAGCGGAAGGTAACCTCGGCCAAAGACCGCCTATGGGAGCTGAACCCCAACGTCGAGGTTCTTACCCATCCGGTCCGCCTCACGGCGGCGAATGCTCTCGAACTCTTCGAGCCCTATGACCTGGTGGTGGATGGGAGTGACAACTTCCCCACCCGCTACCTGGTGAACGACGCCTGCGTCCTGGGAGGAAAGCCGTACGTCTACGGTGCAGTGGACCGCTGGGAGGGGCAGGCCTCGGTCTTCGCCACCGGGGACGGGCCCTGCTATCGGTGCCTCTTCCGTGAACCGCCTCCCCCAGGGTTGGTTCCGAGCTGTGCCGAAGCAGGAGTTCTGGGTGTTCTTCCAGGCATCATCGGATCCATCCAGGCAGCGGAGGTCGTGAAGACCATCCTGGGGGTGGGCGAGACGCTGGCGGGCCGCCTCCTCCTCTTCGACGCGCTGGCCATGGCCTTCCGGGAGGTCCGGTTGCGGCGCAATCCGGAGTGTCCGGTGTGCGGAGAGGAGCCGACCCAGACTGGGTTGGTGGACTATGAGATCTTTTGTGGGGTGGAGGCCGACGGGGCGCCAGCACTTCGCGAACCGCTCCTTCAGCTTTCTCCGGTCGAGGTAGCGGAGGCTACGGAGGCTGATCTTCCCCCCTTCCTCCTGGATGTCCGGGAACCCCACGAGTGGGAGATCGGGAATCTGGGCGCATGGGGGGCCTCCCTGATTCCCTTTGGTGAGGTTCGGGGCCGGGTGGATGAACTACCGAAGAACCAGCGGATCGTGGTCTACTGCCACGTCGGCGTTCGGAGCGCCCTGATTGCCGACATGCTCAGGTCTTTGGGCTTCCGGTCGGTAGCGAATCTCAAAGGTGGGTATCTGGCCTGGACCCACGAAGTGGATCCGAGCCTGACGCGCTATTGATCCCAGATGGGCTGTGGGTCGGGGCAATAGCGGAACGCGTTGGCAGCTTGACTGAAGCTCGGCGGCGGGAGCTTCTCCTGATCCTCCTCAGTACGCTGCCAACTCCAGGATCTCGGCCAGGACTCCAGCCGTCTGGGGAAGGATCACCTCTTCCAGCCTGGGAGCATAGGCCACCCAGGTGTCCAGCGATCCGACTCTTCGGACCGGGCCATCGAGCCAGGGGAAGAGCTCATCCGCGATCCGTGCGGCGATCTCCGATCCCAGCCCCCAGGAGAGGGAGTCCTCATGGGCAATGAGGACTCTGTTGGTCTTTCGGACAGACGCTGCGATGGTCCCCATGTCCAGCGGACTCAGGGTACGGAGGTCGATGACCTCGACGGAGACCCCATGTTCCTCCTCGGCCAGCTTCGCGGCGTCTAACGCCCGCTTCACCAGTGCTCCGGCCGCCACCAGGGTCAGATCGCTTCCGGCCCGCACCACCTTGGCTTTTCCGAAGGGGATCAAGAAGTCGGGCCCGGGATTTCGGCCCTTGTTGTAGACCTGACGATAGAGGTGTTTGTGTTCCAGGAAGATGACCGGATCCTGGGACCGGATGGCGGTTCTCAGTAGCCCGTTGGCATCCTCCGCCGTTGAGGGAAGGACCACCCTCAGCCCGGGTGTGTGGAGAAAGAGGGTTTCGCCGGTTTGGGAATGATAGGGTCCACCACCCTTCAGGTATCCTCCGTAGGTCACCCTCACCACAACCGGGGCAGCGAAGTTTCCGTTGGACCGATACCGCATCATGGCCAGCTCGTCCCGGATCTGCATGAAGGCCGGCCAGATATAATCGAAGAACTGGATCTCCACCACGGGCTTCAGCCCTCGGACGGCCATCCCGATTGCTCGCCCGATGATGTTGGCTTCCGCCAGAGGAGAGTTGAACACCCGTATTCCGCCGAACTCTCTCTGAAGCCCGTGAGTGACCTTGAAAACGCCCCCTTTTCCTTTCACTTCCTCCAGAGCTGCTTCTCTCGAAGCGTCGGCCACATCTTCCCCGAACACGACGATCCGGGGGTCTCGGGCCATTTCGTCCCTGATACAGGCGTTCAGAAGGTCCACCATCGTTAGAAGGCGCCCATCGTCCGAGTAGGCCGGCTGATCCTCCGTATCGAAGGCTGCAGCGGTCGGGTCCACCTCCTCCGAAAAAAGATGATCCAGGACGGAGTTCGGATCCGGCTGAGGGTGGGTCACCGCCTCCTCCGCGGCCTCCGCGACCTGGGTCTCTACCTCGGCCTCCAGCTGGTCAAGCTCCTCCTCAGAGGCCAAACCGAACTCGATGATCCTCGCCCGGGTCCGGGTCAACGGATCCCTGGCCGCATCCGTGGCCCGTTCCTCTTCGGTCCGGTACATTCGCTCGTCGTCGGACATGGAATGGGAATAGGGCCGGGTCACGTGGGCGTGGAGAAGAGCCGGGCCCCTCCGGGCCCGGGCGTATTCCACCGCTTCCTTACTGGCCTGGTAGGAGTCCAGGATATCGGTGCCGTCGCACTCACGAATGAAGAGATGGGGGAACCCGGAGACGAGCTTCGAGATGGAGCCCCCAGCGGTTTGAACCTCCACCGGGACGGAGATGGCGTAGCCGTTGTCCTGGATGAGGAAAACCACCGGGAGTTTCAGGTTGCATGCGGTGTTGAGGGCCTCCCAGAACTCCCCCTCGGAGGTCGTCCCGTCCCCAGAGGTTGCCAGAACAACTTCCTGTTCCTGGAAGTTGGTGATCTTGTCTCTCAACTCAGGTAGCAGTGTCGCGCGGTACCCAGCTTCGGCGGTCCCCACGGCCTGGAGGAACTGGGTCCCCGTAGGTGACGACGTGCTGGTGATCTGGAGCGCCGGGCTGGTGGGGTGCCCCGGCATCTGGCGGCCGCCGGTCTGGGGGCAGTCGGCGGCACCCACTGCTTGTAGAAGTTGGTCCAGTGGAGAGATCCCCAGGGCCAGGGCCAGCGCCCGGTCCCGGTAATAGGGATAAAACCAGTCGAACCCCGGGCGGAGGTGCTCCGCTACCGCCACCTGGATGCATTCATGCCCTGCACCCGAGATCTGGAAGAAGATCTTGTTCTGCCGTTTCAGGCTGATCTCACGGTCGTCCAGCCGCCTGGACGTGAGCATCGTACGGTATAAGCGAAGAAGGTCTGCGGGCTCCAGGCCCTCGGGCAGGTTTTCAGCCCCCAATGTCCTCTCCTGTTCCCCGACGGGGTGTTTTTGAAGGATCCCTTGGTCGTTCCGACCCGGGAAAAAGATAGTCCAGGGGAGGTCCGAAGCCACCCCCGGTGCTAGTCGGCCTCCAACCACTTCTCCATCTCGTCCACAGATTCCAGGGGAAGGCTGCAGGTGAAATCACGGCACACAAAAGCGGTGGCACGGCCCTCCACCGCCTCCCTCCCTTCCAGGATCGGAAGGGAGGGAAGGCCGGCGGGATCCCCCCCCACCAATACCTTGTTCGGTTCGTAGCGCCTGTGGGCTTCCCCAACCAGCGCCCGGGTGGATGTCTCCTGCGGAAGCCCAAGGATCGCCACCTCCAGAGGGCGAGACATCTGGGAGGTCAGAACCGAAAGGAGTCTCCCGAAGGCCGAAGGGAATTGGCCCATGGCGCTTGCCTCCCCCAGGAGGACCTCTGCGGCGATGGCTTCGTATCCCGGGTCTCCGAAGACCCTCCCAGCCCTCGAGAGCAACTCCGCAGCCAGAGAGTTCCCCGAAGGAGTAGCGTTGTCCATCGCGTCTCTGGGCCGGATAATGAGCGCCTCGCTATCCTCGGAAGTATCGAAAAAAGCCTTGGCGTCGGGGTCCCAGAAGAGCTCGATGGTGGCATCGGCCAGGGCCCGAGCTTCCTGGAGCCAGCGGGCCTCCAGCGTGGCCTCATGGAGGGTGAGGAGGGCGTTTCCGAGAGCTGCGTAATCCTCTAGGAACCCAGGGATGTTGCTGGGCCCTTCCTTCCAGCTCCGGAGGAGCCGAGGGCCGGACCGAACCGAGTCCAGAAGAAAGGTGGCCGCGTCGGAGGCGGCCCGGAGGTAGTCCTCACGTGCCAGGGCAGCGCCTGCTTCGGCCAGCGCCCGGATCACGAAGCTGTTCCAGGCCGTCAGGACCTTCTCGTCTCTGAGGGGTGCTTCTCTGTGGCTCCTGGCCTCCTTCAGCGTTCTCCTGGCTTGGGCCATCTCTTCCTTGAAATCCGATGGACCTACCCCCTCGGCCTCCGCCGAGGCGGAAAGGGATCGAGGGAGGTTGGGAATGTTCCTTCCTTCGAAGTTCCCCCCAGGGCTGATGTCGTAGCTCCGACAAAACCGTCCACCGATGGAATCCCCCAGTCGCTTCTCTACCTCCTGGAAGGACCATAGATAGAAGAGCCCTTCCTCTCCCTCGGAATCGGCGTCGCGAGCCGAATAGAACCCACCTGCAGAGTCGCTGAGATCCTCAAGGAGATAGTCCAATGTAGACTCGGTCGCTTCCAGGAACTCCTCGTCTCCGGTGATCTGATAGGCGTGCAGGTAGATGCGAGCCAGGAGCCCGTTGTCGTAGAGCATCTTCTCGAAGTGGGGAACCAACCATCGGCGGTCCACCGAATACCGATGAAACCCTCCCCCCAGGTGATCCCGCAGTCCACCTCTCGCCATCTTCCGCAAGGTCTGGATGACCATGTCCAGAGCCTCCTGTTTCCCCGTCCGGTGGTAATGTCGCAGGAGGAACTCCAGGGTGGTGGGTTGGGGGAATTTTGGCGCCGGTCCGAACCCGCCATAGGTGGAATCGAACCGCCCCCTGAGGAACTGAAAGGCAGAATCGGAGACGGTGGCTCCAATCTGCTTCAGGTCGTCGAACCCAGCCCCCCGACCTTTCGCGGGCCTTTGGGCCAGACCCGAATCCATCGATTCAAGTAGTTGGTCCGAACCCCGCTCCACCTCGTCACGCCGGTTCGTGTAGGCGTCGGTGACAGCCTCCAACACCTGGCGGAAGGAAGGCATCCCGTGTCTCGGCTCGGGAGGGAAGTACGTTCCCCCGAAGAACGTTTTCCCCTCCGGGGTGAGAAAGGCGGTGAGAGGCCAACCTCCCCTTCCGGTCAGAAGCTGGACGGCCCGCATGTAGATCCCATCCAGATCGGGTCGCTCCTCCCTGTCCACCTTGATGTTTACGAAGGAGTGGTTCATCAGCTCCGCGGTGGATCGGTCTTCGAAGGATTCCCTCTCCATGACGTGACACCAGTGGCAGGCCGAGTACCCGATTGACAGGAGGATGGGTCGATCGGTCTCACGGGCCAGGGCCAGTGCCTCCTCCCCCCAGGGAAACCAGTCCACAGGATTATGGGCATGTTGCAGTAGATAGGGGCTCTTTTCGCCCTGGAGTCGGTTGGCCACGCCTGTTCCCAAATTGGTCAGGGTAAGAAAGGGTTTGTCGCAACGACTACCCCGGAGGTACAGGGATGCTCCTCGGGGGCTCGGACAGGCGTTCTGGAAGCTTTGTGCGTGGTTCCCGCCGTTGTATCTTCGTGTAGTGAGTGGTGAGGACCTCATGGGGGTCGATGAACAATTGGCCGGGAGTCTGGCAGGGCCTCTCCCGACTGCTGGAGGTTGTGTCTTTGGGTAAGCTATTTTTGTTCCTGATTCTTGCTCTTGGGGCGGCTCTATACTTCCCCCAGACGCGTCCTGTGGTGGTAGAAACCCTGGCCCCGGTCATGAATCCGGTCCTCGCCTGGCAGACCCGAAGCGAAATGGACCAGATCGCCCGGGAGCTCCAGATGATCAATCGAGAAGGCCAGGCCCTCCCTGAGCGGGGGGAGGAGTTTTTGGCCTGGATGGGTCGGAATTTTCAGGGCGGGAGCAGTGTGGATGCCTGGGGGAACGTCTATTCCCTGGTGGTTTGGGATGACTCGGTGGGGATTGTTTCCAGAGGACCCGACCTCGAGGTCAACACCGGCGACGACCTGATGGAAACCGCAATTATTCCGAGGCAGAGAAGGCGTCGGTAGGCTCCCCCCTTTCTCGAGTATACGAGGCCCCTCCACCTTGGGGGGGCTTTTTTTCACAGTGCTGCACCCACCGAGAAGATATAAAAGGCATTCAGGGCCCCCTCACCCAGAAGCACCCCCAGGAGGCATTTCCAGAGGGGGATCTTCAATGTACTGGCCACATAGATGATCAGATCGGTGGGGACCACCGGGAAAAAACTCCATCCCACGATGATGGGGAGCTCTTTCCGATGGAGGGCCTCCCTGACCTTCTGAACTTTTTTCGGATAACGGGTCTCGAAGGCTGTGCTCAAACCGAGAAACTGGGCAAAGTGGTACACGATGGTGGAGGAGGTGATGATCCCCACCAGGTTCAGACTATAGGCCAGCTCCGGGGAAAAGAGGAGCACTCCACCTAGGGCGAAGGGGGTGGAGGGGATGAAGGTGAGCCCCAACAAAGAGAGGAAAAGGAGGTAGACGGGAATCACCAATGCCCGGTTCCGGTCCACCAAAGCTCGAATCACCTCTACGTCCAAGGCGTCACGATGCGTGAAATAGAGCGTGAGGGCCACAGCCACCACCGCGAGCCAAGCAATAAACGTCTTCCGCTTGAATGCTGGCCTTTTTTCGGTCATGCCCGTAGAGCTCCGAGCTTCGGATTCCGCCGAGTGGCCGTAGCGGCACCGTCGGTCAGGGTAAGTGGATCCAGGGACCTTGGCGGAGAAGGGGTCCTATACCAGCTTCCCTGGTGTTGGGTCCGGTCGTTTGAGGACAGGACCCGTCAAGGAATCTCTCGAAACCTGGGAGGGGGGAGAACCCCTGGGCCTCCACCGACCGCAAAGATGAGATGATCCAATGCTGAAGGTGGCCATCACGGGGAATGTGGCGTCAGGGAAGAGCGTCCTGGCAGAGATATGGGCGCGGGCCGGCGTCCCCCTCGTCTCAGCCGATGCGTTGGCCCGGGAAGTTGTCGAACCAGGGACCCCCGGTCTCGACGCCGTAGTACAGGCCTTTGGTCCGGAGGTTCTCGAGTCCGATGGAACACTGAATCGCCAGGAAGTCAGGAATCGGGTGTTCTCCGATCCCCATCGCCGCCGCCAGCTGGAGGAGATCCTCCACCCCCTCATCGCTCGGCGACGGGAAGAGTGGATGGAGGAGGAATCCCGGAAGGGGGCTGGATTGGGGGTGGCTGAGATCCCGCTCCTGTTCGAAGTGGGTCTCGAAGAAGAATTCGATGCCGTGGTTGTTGTCGATGCGCCCCCCGAGGAGCGTCTGCGGCGTCTCACCGAGGTCCGGGGGTTGACCAAAAAGGAGGCGCTGCGGATCATGGCCGCCCAGATGGCCCCGGAGGAGAAGGTGAAGAGAGCCGACTTTGTCATCCACAACTGGGGCACGATCGAGGAGCTGGAGGAAAGAGCACTGGCTCTCTTGGACCTTCTGCGGGCTCGGGCGGCGGGGAAGGGGGCGTCGTGACCGATTTCATCCGGGTGGATCTGCACTTGCACACCCGAGCCTCCTGGGACTGCCTTTCCGATCCCCTGGCAATCCTGGACCGCGCTCGAGACCGAGGACTGTCGCGAGTGGCCATGACCGATCACAACCGTCTCGGGCTGGCCCTGGAGATGTTTGAGGCCTTTCCAGAGGCCGTCATTCCGGGGGAAGAGGTCCGAACGGCGGAAGGGATCGACCTGATCGGTCTCTACATCCGAAACGAAATTCCCAAGGGCATCGGAGCAGAGGATGCCTGCCGACGGATCCGGGACGACGGTGGGATCGTCTACCTCCCGCATCCCTTCGCCAGAGGGAAGGGGGGGTCGGGTCGCCATGCCACCACCCTGGCTCCTCTGGTGGATGTCGTCGAGGTCTTCAATGCCAGACTCCATCCGGGACGTCTGAACCAGCCAGCCCTGGAGTTGGCGGTGGCCGAGGGGAAACTGAAAGGCGCCGGGTCCGATGCACACACGGTAGGTGAGGTGGGTGGGGGGTGGGTGGAGGTTCCGGCCCACGAGAACCGGCCGGACGCTCTCCGGGCGGCCCTGGCACACGGGCGGGTGGGTGGAAAGACCACACCTTATTGGGTCCACATGGCCTCTACCTGGGCCAAAATCAGGAAGGCCTTCCCAGGCCGGGCCTGACCCATCGTCCCCTTTTCCCTTCTATCCCCTTCCGTGAGAGCTTGACGGCCGGAAAACCCCACGTTTACCCTTTGACGCCCATGAACTATGTCATCCCACCCCATCGCCGGGGTCCCATCGAGGAAGTCTTGAAGGCGCTTTCGCCGGCGAAACGCGTCCTCCTCACCACCCATGTGAATGCGGACGGGGATGGGACGGGCAGTGAAGTGGCTATGGCGAGCTGGCTCCGGGATCGGGGCAAAGAAGTTTGGATCATCAACCCGACGCCCTTTCCCGATACCTTCCGCTTTCTCCTCACGGAAGCCGACTCCTGCCTGGATCCTGAAAGCACCAAGGCCAAAGAGGTGGCACAGAAAGCGGACCTGGCTTTGGTCCTGGACACAGGCGAAGTAGGGCGAATTGGGCGTGTGATGGATCTCATCGGGACCCTTCCTACCATCGTGGTGGATCATCATCCTGTAGGTCCGGATCCGATCCCCGGCGTATCGTTCAGGGACCCCGATGCATCGGCCACCGGGGAGCTCCTCTTCGACCTTTTCTCCTCCACGGAGCAGGGGCTTTCTCGGGAGAGTGCCCTGGGGTTGTACGTGGCTATCCTCACGGACACGGGCTCGTTTCGGTTCTCCAACGCGACTCCAAGAGCTCATAGGGTGGTGGCAAGGCTGTTGGAAGCAGGGGTCGATCCCGAGGATACCCACCGCAGAGTTTACGGGAACTACCCTCACAAGCGGTTCAAACTTCTCCATGCGTCCCTGGGGGAACTAGAGGTGAATTCTTCGGGTTCACTGGCCTGGATGACGGTTCCTACCCGGGTCTTCAACGAACTTTCAGCGACCCCGGCCGATCTGGATGGTCTGGTGGACTATCCGCGGGAGATCAAGGGGGTTGAGGTCGGGATCCTTTTTCGCGAAACGGCCAAAGGAGGTACGAAGGTCTCCTTTCGGTCCAATGGAGCGGTGGATGTAAATGTCTTGGCGAGGCAGTTCGGGGGCGGTGGACACAAAAAGGCAGCGGGGGCCAAAATCCCAGGGCCCCTGGAAGAGGTCCGTGTGAAGGTCTTGGAGGCGACCCGCGCTGCCATTCATAGAGACACCAGACCCCGGGGCGGGTCTTGAGCGACATGGGTGTGTTTGCCGACTCCCCGGTCCCGGATGCCGTCGGACGAGTTCTCCAGGCGATCCGGGAGAGGATCCAGGTGGAGGAAGTGGACCGGGTTTGGATATTCCCGCCCTTGATTCGGGGGCGGAGGGAATGGGGCCTGGTGGCGGTTAGCACGGGAGTGACCGAGTCAGATAGCCGAACGCTCCTGACAGCCCGGTATTCCGCCGAACTCAAGGGATCCGGAACTTCCCTGGACTTCGAGATTGCCGCCCAGGGGGATGTACCTCCCGACCGGCTCCCTCGAGTCATGGACGGGGTCGTGCGGCGTAGCCATCTTCAGTTGGGAGATGCCAAAGAGGTGGTGGTGGCCGGCGACTCAGAGGCCTACGCCGCTCTTGTGGAACAGCACGGGGGTGTCAACAAAACGCCCTCGGGCCAAGAGAAAGAAGTATGACGGAGAATTCCCCCCCTCAGCGCCTTTTCCGCCGCTACCTGAAGGAGCAGCGGCTCCCGGTTACCCATCAGCGAGAGGCCATCGCCCAGGTGGTGTTCTCCACCTCGGGTCACCTCTCGGTGGAGGAAATCGAAGGCACACTCCGGAAGGATGGAAACCGGATCGGGAAAGCCACCATCTACCGAACCCTTGACCTCCTGGTCAGGAGCCGACTGGTGGTGGAGCATGACTTCGGCGAGGGATTCAAACGCTATGAGAACCGCCTCTCTCAGGATCCGGTCCATGAACACCTCATTTGCCTGGAATGCGGGAACGTGATGGAGTTTCAGAGCTGGGAGGTTCAGGAGGTCCAGGCCCGGGTCACGGAGAAACACGGTTTCAAACCAACCCGGCACAAGCTGGAAATCTACGGCCTCTGTCGGGGTTGCCAGGAGGCCGGAGCCGCCCTCCCCGACGACGGAGTGACCTGTCCCATCGAGATCGCGTAGGCGTCCGAAGCACCCCGGCTCGGCCCTCTGCTGGGGCCAACACCCAGAAAAAGGTCCTCGAGACACAGTCCTCCAGACGGGCTCGGTCCATGCCAAATCGCAGATCCGAAAACACCGCGGGAAGGGGCCTCGGCTCCGC
>CBDUAX010000049.1:0-14324 GCA_965365235.1 uncultured bacterium | reverse complement strand
CCAAGCGGAACAAAGGCCACCCGCACCGGAGCCTCCCGGAGGAACGGGTCTACCCGCCCCTCCACCTCCAAGGTGGAGTCCTCCCTGCCCTTCTGGGTCAGGATCACCAGCCCCGCCCGCCCCAGGCTCCGAAATCCTTCCCGGAAGGGCCCCCGGGGGAGGAGACGGACCGGTATGGGCGTGCGGGCAGCCACAAGAACGATGTCCAGCTCCCGTGCCAGGCGCCGATGCTGGAACCCATCGTCGAGGACCACCACCGTGGCCCCCAGCTTTGCCGCTTTCCAGGCGCCATAGGCACGATCCTCCTCTGCGATCACCGGGAGGTCTGGGCTCCAGCGCCGATGCAGAAGGATTTCGTCCTCCCCGTAGCCCCGTGCGACCAGAGCCGGCTTCTCCCCACGGTCACGCAGCCCCCGGAGTAGCCAGGCGGAGAAGGGCGTCTTCCCACTTCCCCCCACGGTGAGATTGCCCACCGAGATCACAGGGATGGGTGCCCGCTGAAGGGGTAGGAACCCTTTGTCGTACATACGGCCCCACGCGCCGGAGACCATCCGAAATCCCATCTCGAGAGGGATGGAGCCGAATCTCAGGAGGCTCCCGATGGCACCCCCCTCCCCGGCCCACCAACCGGTCACCCAGTCCTGGAGACTCAGGGAACGCCCAGGAGCCCTGGATCGGGCCAGCGGCGAAGAGGTCTCTTTTCTGGAAAGCCGAGAGGGAAGATCAGCTTTGGGCATCGATCTCCTTTCGAATCCGGTGTTCTTCCGGATTCAAAGCCAAAGTGAGACCCCTCAGCTCCTCCTGGAGGTCCTGGGCGATGGCCTGCAGCTCCTTCTCCGTGGCGTCTCTTGGCACCGGTCGTGGGGCGCCGTATTGGATCTTGACCTTGGAGAACGGCTTGGGAATCATAAAACGATCCCAGCTGTTCAGGTACCATGCTCGATCGGCACCGACGGCCACGGGGAGTAGAGGCGCCCCGGAGATCTGAGCAGCTGTCAACGCACCCCACTTGAAGACCTGTCGGGGCCCCTTGGGTCCGTCGGGGGTGAATGCCAGATCCTTTCCGCTCCGAATGGCCCTCAGAATCCCTTTCAGCCCTTTTACGCCTCCACGGGTGCTGGAACCTCTTGCGGCGCCGAAGCCGTGTCGAAGGATCACGCGTGTGATGTACTCACCATCCGAATGATCGCTGACCAGGACGACGATGCCCTCATTCCTATGATAGTGAACGAGGGGGAGGAGTTGTCCGTGCCAGAAGACGAAGACCACCGGCTCACCCCGGCGTCGAAATTCCAGGTAGTTTTCGGCGCCACTCCGTGAGCATTGGACCGTGGGGAAGTAGGACCCAAGGAGTCCTCTTCCGAACCAGCCGGCGGCCCAAAACTTCATCTCCTTCCTTCCCATACTCCTAGCCAGCCGTTCGGGGTTCGGGAATGCCGGGCACGTCACGGAGAATCTCCTCCGCCAACTCCCCGACGCCCTCGGCGGCGCCGCCCGAACCCAAAGCGAGTCGAACTCGAGCCAGCCCGATTTCCATTTCCGTGCGGGCTTTGGACTTGGGGTCCAGAAGTGGAAGCAGGAGGCCACTCACCCGTTCCGGCGTGGCGTCGCCCTGGAGGACCTCTGGAACCACCCGTTCTCCTGCTACGAGGTTGGCCAGAGCCACATGAGGAACCCGCACCAACCGCTTGGCCAGAAGGAAGGTCATGGGGTGGGTTCGGTAGACCATGACGAAGGGTGTGCCGGACAGTGCTGCCTGAAGGGTTGTCGTCCCTGACTTGACCAGGGCGGCCGAGGCGTGGACGAGGAGAGCCTCGGCGCTCTCCACCACGGGGCCTCCGAAATCAACAAGGAGACCGGAGGGAACCGATGCGGCCCGGGCCACCGCTATCTGAACCTCGGGTCTGGATGCTCGAACCAGCTCCCCCGTCCTCTGGAAGAGCTTTTTGTGCCGACGGATCTCCTGTTTCCTGGAACCAGGGAACAGAGCCAGGATCGGCCGGTCCGGGTCCAGCCCGGCCTCGCCGCAGAATGTATCGAGATCGGGGACCTTCTGAGCGTCTTCGAGAAGTGGATGCCCCACGAAACGAACCTTGCCGCCGGCTTTTTTGAAGATCTCCTCCTCGAAGGGGAGGATTACGGCGATCCGATCCGCGTCTCGGGCCAGCTGCTGGGCTCGGTGAGCCTTCCAGGCCCAGACCTGGGGAGCGATGTAGTAGAGCGTCGGGACCCCAAGGGCCCTGGCGGCTCGAGTGATTCGGAGGTTGAAACCGGGGTAGTCGATGGGGAGGACAAGATCGATCCCGGCAGTCTTGAGGAGGCCCACGACCCTCCGCTCGAGCTTCCAGAAAAAGGGAAGATGCCTCAGAACCTCCGCAAACCCCATTACCGCTAGGTCATCAAGCCCGGCGATCAGCTCCACGCCGACGGCTTCCATCCTCGGACCTCCGAGGCCAAAAAGCCTGGCGTTGGGCCAACGCCTGATGAGGGCCCGAGCCACCTCGGCCCCGTGCAGGTCTCCGGACGGTTCTCCGGCCAGCATGAGGATGGCCGGACGGCCCGTCATGGTCATCTCCAGCTCAGAAGCGGTAGCCCAGATACCAGATGATGATGACGACCACGACCAGGAGCATGGCCAGGTTCTTGGGAGACTTTCCCTTCTGGGCGTCGATCCATTCCCGCTTCCGCTTACGTCGGACGCGAATGAGAGACATGAGACCGAATCCTTTCCTCGATGGAGAGGGTGACCGCCAGCGCCTCCCTGCCATCCCGACCCGAGACGGCGGGCTTGCTACGGCCGAGACATGCGTCCCGGAAGTTTTCTAGTTCCCTACGGAGGGGCTCCACCGGCTTCCCAGCAAGTGGGATGTGCTCGATGAGTCCTTCCAGGCCTCCCTCCGGGATTTCCGGGACCTGGTCCGGGTGTCCGGAGATGGACGGGAGGTCCTCCTTCAAGCGTAGGAACTCACCAGTGCCATCGGCCAGGTTCAGGCTCAAATACCCGGACCGCTGGAAAATCCGCAGCTTCCGCATGCGGTCCACGGAAACCCGGCTGGCTGTCAGGTTCGCAACCGCCCCCCCCTCGAAGGTGAGCCGCGCATTCGCAATGTCCACATTACGGGTCAGGACCGGGAGTCCCGCGGCGGCGATATCGGAGATGGGTTCTCCCACCAACGCCTGGACAAGGTCCACATCGTGAATCATCAGGTCCAGAACCACCGCCACATCGGTGCTACGCGGGACGAATGGCGCAATCCGGTGGGACTCTATGAAAAGAGGTCGCTCGAGGTATTCCTCCGCAGCCTGGAGTGCGGCATTGAAGCGCTCGACGTGGCCGATCTGCACAACGGCGCCACTCCCTTCCGCCGCCTCGAGGATCCGGTCGGCAGCCGCCAGCTCTGGTGCCATGGGTTTTTCCACCATCACATGGATTCCCCGGGCCAGGGCCGCAGTTGCCACTGCCTCATGGTGGACGGTGGGAACGGCGATCACTACCGCATCGACTCCATCGAGGAGCGCCTCCAAGGAGGGGAAGGATACCACCCCCAACTCTCTGGAGACCTCATCGGCCCGTTCCGGCCGGGCCTCGCAAATCCCTACCATTTCGGTTTCTTGAACGTCCCGGAGAATCCGGGCGTGATGGAAGCCGAGACTTCCGGTTCCAACAACACCGATCCTGATGGGTGCGTCGGTTTCAGCCATCAGGTAGTCACTCCCCGTTCGCTGTTCCGGATGAAGGAGATGAAGTGCAGGACTTCTGGTAGCTCTTCACACTCTTCTTGAGCCTGCTCCACGGCTTGGGTCAGAGGAAGGCTGGATTGGAAGATGATCCGGTACGCCCGTTTCAACGCCTGGCGGACCTCTGGGGAGAACCCCCGGCGTTCCAACCCGACGCTGTTGAGCCCATAGAGCTTGATGGGGCTCCCGGCGGCTCGGGTGTATGGAGGAACGTCCTGGGAGGTTCTGCAGGCGCCGCCAAGGAAAGCATGGGCACCGATCCGGACGAATTGGTGAATTGCGGTCAGTCCACCAACGATTGCCCAGTCCTCGATGAACACGTGCCCTGCCATGTTCACAGCGTTTGAGAGGACCACGTTATTCCCGATCTGGCAGTCGTGGGCCACGTGGGAATAGGCCATAAGGAGACAGTCGGAGCCGACATTGGTTTGCTCGAGGTCTGCCGTCCCCCGATTCAGGGTGGCGTATTCCCGGATCACCGTCCGATCACCCACAACCAGTGTGGTCTCTTCCCCCCGGAATTTCAGATCTTGAGGGTCGGTGCCGAGGACCGCGCCCTGGTGGATCTGACAATCAGCCCCGATGGTAGTGTTCTTCTCGACCAGAACATGGGACCGGATCTCGGTGCCGGGCCCGACGTGGACCTTGGGGCCAATGATGGACCACGGGCCGACCGAAACTCCCTGCCCCAACTCGGCATCGGGGTCTACGATGGCCGAGGGGTGAATTCGGGTTTCCAGGTCTCTGTCTGCGTCCACAATAGGGTCGTTCATCGCTCCACGATCCGGGCCATGAGATCGGCCTCAGCTACCAGATGTCCGTCCACCGTCCCTGTACCCTTCATCCTGCACACGTGTCGCCGGAACTGGACCATCTCCAGCTCGAACACGATCTGATCCCCAGGGACAACTGGCCTCCGCCATTTCACATTGTCCAGTGCCATGAAGTAAACCACGTAGTCTTCTGGTTTGTCCACGACGTCCATGAGCAGGAGACCACCTACCTGCCCCATGGCCTCGATGATGAGGACCCCCGGCATGATAGGGTGCCCTGGGAAATGACCCTGGAAGAAGGGCTCGTTGATGGTGACGTTCTTGATTCCGACGATCCTCTTCCCCGACTCCACCTCCACGATCCGGTCCACAAGGAGCATGGGGAAGCGGTGAGGAAGGTACTGCATGATCTGCTCGGCATCGACGATGGCCTCGCCGTTGGCCCGAGCTGCGGCTCTCTTCAACGCCTTCGCAAGCTCGACATTCCCCCGGTGGCTGGGACGCTCGGCCACAATGTGGATATCCAACTCCGCCCCTAACAGAGCCAGATCGCCTACGACATCTCCCACCTTATGCCTGAGGAACTCGTCGGGGAACCGGAGTTCCTCATTCATGACGCCGTTTTCATCCAAAACCACGGTGTTGTCCAGCGACGCACCGAGGGCCAAGCCTCTGCTGTGGAGGGCCTCGGCGTCGGCTTTGAATCCGAAGGTCCGGGCCGGGGCGATCTCGCTGTTGAAAGACTCCTCCCCGAAGAAGAAGGTGCCGAACTGGCGACCGATGCCAATGTGGTCGAACTCGATGGTGGCCGAGATCCGGAAACCCTCCCCAGGGGCTGCGACATAGAACTCACCGGAATCCAACTGCACCGTCACCGGCTCTGACACGGTCAGTCTGGCCTTGGGCGCATCCTGTTCCACGACGCCCGCCTGGTCCAGGATTTCCAGATACGGTTGAAAGCTCCCGTCCAGGATCGGGGGCTCCGGCCCGGAGAGCTCCAGAACAACGTTGTCGACTCCCTTGGCTGCCAGCGCGGCCATCAGGTGTTCCACCGTCATGACCCTGACTTCACCTTCCCCGAGGCTGGTCCCTAGCTCGGTCCCACAAACATGATCGAGATCCACAGGAATCTCCGGAGCCCCATCGAGGTCCGTCCGGCGAAACAGAACCCCACTGTTGGGTTCTCCCGGAAGGAAGGTCAAAGTGGCCGCGGCTCCGGAGTGGACACCGATACCGTCTACTGAGACCGATTTCCCGATCGTCTTTTGATTTACCTGGCTCATCCGCCGATGACTCGTTTGGTGCCGGAAGGCGATACGTGTTGATCCGTGACTTCTGGGCCGCGGGGCGGAGTGGGAGCAGTCCCGCCTGAATTCTCCTCAGGTACCCAAAAACACCGGGGTACAGCCTGGTAAATGTAATAACGAAGAGGTTTGATTGGGACCGCCCCTGCGAGGGGGAAGAAGGAGAAGCCTCGGTTGTTGTGGCTGCCCGGAGGGTTCAATCGCCGTCTGTCTCTGGGAGGGCAGCGACTTGCCTTTCCACTTCCTCCAGGCGCCGGAGGGTTTCGGGCAACTTGTACGCCATCCCCATGGCCCTGAGAAACTCCCTCTGGTTCCGAGCCGGAAAGCCCAGGACCGTCTCTTTCGGCGGAAGATCGCCGATGATCCCTGCCTGGGCACCGGCCCGGGCACCGGCTCCGATCTCCAGATGGCCGATGGCCCCAGCTTGGCCCCCGAACATGCAGTGGTCTCCAATCCGGGTGGACCCGGCGATTCCCACCATGGCGGCCATGAGTACCCCTTTCCCAACCTGAACGTTATGCGCAAGATGAACCAGGTTGTCCAACTTCGTGTCTTCTCCAACGACCGTCCGGCCTATAGAGCCCCGATCGATACAGGAGTTGGCGCCGATCTCCACGTCGTCCTTCACCACACAGCCTCCGACCTGAGGGACTTTTTGGTTGGTGCCATCCATGGGGACGTACCCGAACCCATCGACGCCGAGTTTTGCACCGGCGTGGAGAATCACTCGCGCGCCCAACTGGGTGCCGGGGTAGAGGACCACGTGGGGATGAAGGATCGAGCCCGGCCCAACGACGCTCCCCTCACCAATGACGACGTGGGAGGCGATGCGGGCGCCATCCCCCACCTCGACCCCCTTCCCGAGTACGGAGTAGGGACCCACGCTGACATTCTTCCCTAGGACCACGCCCCCCTCGAAGATCGCGGTAGGGTGGATGGATGCTTCCGGCTCGGTCTCAGGGTAGAAGGTGGACAGAAGGATCGGGAGGGCCAGGTGGGCCTCCTTCACCACCACGCGGGAGGGTATGCCTTCGGCCTGGGTTGCGAGGGCTTCACTGACCAGAACCGCCTGGGCCCGGGTCTCAGCAACGTATTGGAGATATCGGCGTTGGGCCAGGAACCCGAGCTCATCCGGTTCCGCCTGATCGATGGGCGCGATTCCCGAGATCGGAACCTCCGGGTCGCCAAGGACGGTTCCACCCACCAATTCCGCTGCTTGCCTTGTGGTCAGGACCTTTGGTGCTGAGTCGAGGTGCTGGGACTGAGGGGCGGACGGCTCCATGACGTATCCAACTCCTGGAATCTGTAAACGAGAAAACGGGCCGTCAGGCCCCCCAAAAAAAGGGGGGACCCGGCGGCCCGCTCAAGAAAGTTGAGACGGTCCCTTCAGCGACCCTCGGTCCCGCCGGGGCTCCCCGCCGTTGCGGCTCCCGCCTGGAGCCGCCGCACGACCTCTTGCGTCAGGTCCAGCGCTGGATCTGCGGCGATGATCCCCTGGGCGGCCACGTCGAAGATCATGGAATACCCGCCGTCGTCCCTGAGGTCTTCGATCACGGCATTGATCCGCTCCATGACCGGTTCTACCAACTCGGCCTGCCTCATCCCAGCCTGATTCTCCAACTCCGAGATCCGCTGCTGGTATTGGGTCTGTTTCAGGCGGATCTCCTCTTGGCGATTCTCCTTTGCTGTCTCTGAGAGCATGGCCTCCTGTTGCTCATACTGGGAGATGAGATCCTGGAGATCGCGGCCAATCTGATCCACCTCGGACCGGTACCGGGCCAGGTCGGCCTCGAACTGCTGCTGTGCTTCGAGAGCAGCCGGGTCCTGGTTGAGGATCTGCTGGGAATCGATGTACCCGATCCGAAGGGATGCCTGAGCCTGGACGGCCGAAGCCATGACCAGGATCAGAAGGATCGGCAGAAAAAACTTCGTCGAACGCATTGGAATTCTCCAGGTTTCAATCGGAAGCCGAGTCGGGATCAACTCGGGCCTCCTGACCATACTCAAAAACCCTGCTGGCCCATTCGGAAATGGAGCTGCCATCCGGGGCTCGTTTTGTCGAACCCATAGGCATAGTCCAGCCCGATTGGCCCAAAGGGCGTCACCAATTGTACACCGATTCCCGCCCCGCGGTAGAGCCTCGAGAGATCTGCATCTCTCGGATCGGCCCAAAGGTTCCCTGCCTCAAAGAAGGTGGACAGGGAAAGGTTGTCATTGAAGCGGATGGCGTACTCTGAAGTCAAGCTCAGGAACGCATTCCCCAAGCGCTGAATATCAGCCAAATCCCGTGAGCGTTCCGGGAAGTAGCCCAGGGGGGTGATGCTGGTTTCGTCGTACCCACGAAGGATCTGGCCGAACTGAACACCGCCCATCCAGAAACGGTCGAAGGGGAATCGATCCACGTTTCCGAAAATGGCTCCACCTCGGAGGGACAGGCCCAGCGCCAATTGGATGGGGCGGGATCCAGGTTCACTCCCGCCCAGTTGCCCGGCAGGGACCCACCAGGTGGCCTCTGCCATGTGCTTCGTGAAATCTCCGTCCCCTCCGAAGATCCCACCGTTCAGATCGGTGTTGAAGCTGAGCGTAGAGCCTGATGTGGGGAATATCGGGTGGTTGAGCGTGTTTCTCGTCACCCCGAGGGTCACGGCACTCTGGGTACCGGGGGGGAGACCGAAAAGGGATGTATCGGACACGTCCTGGAAGAGCTTGTAGTCGGTCTCGGCCAGGGAATACCCGACGAAGACCCTTGTTCTGAGTGACCAGGGAACCGGGAATCCAAACCGGACCGAGAACCCGGTCCTCTTCCTGCGGCCTGTCCGGAACTGGAAGAACCGGTCCCTGCTGCTGAAAAGGGAAAGCGTTCCGCTCACCAGCGACTGGAAGAGAGACGGGTCAGTGAATGTCAGGGTGAAGGAGTTGATGTACCGACCAAAATCCCACCGAAGGTGCCCCTGCTTGGCCTGGCCAAAGAGGTTCGGCTGGTCATAACCCAGGAACCCCGATACGCCCGTGCCACCCCCCACCGCCGTACCGAAGTTGATGGATCCGGTCTGGCGCTCGCTGACCCGGAAGGTGACGTCCACATCCCCTGTCACTTCGTCAGGTACGATATCCGGTTCCGGCAGAGGGGTCTCAAAGAACCCCAGTGAGCCGATGCTCTGCCACGAAGAGATGAGCCGTTGCATGCTGTAGACGTCACCCGGGAGCAAAAAGATCTTCTCCCGAATCACTCTTTCGTGGGTGAAGTCGTTCCCTTCGATGTTCACGCGGTTGATGTAGGCAGGATTCCCCTCGTAGATCCTCCAACCCACGTTCACGGAGGGAGCTTCCCCCTCCTCCCCTTCGATGGTCTCCATCCAGGGATCTACCCGGGCATACAGGTATCCTTCATTGCTGTATGCCTGCTGCACCCGAATCATCGCCTCTTCGAAGGCCTGGGCGTCGAAAAAGTCCTCGTTGGACTCGTCACCGCCCCCCAACCCGAACGAGCTGAGAAGCCCTCCTTCGTTGGACTGGAAGTAGGCCTCGATCTCTTCAGTGGAGAAATGGCGGTTTCCATCGACCCCGAAACTTGCCAAGCGGTATCGCGGCCCCTCCTCCAGTTGAAGCTCCACCCGGGTCTTTCCCGTCTGAGGGTCTACGACCAGGGTGTCGGAGAGGATCTGGATGTCCAGATACCCGTTCGCCCGGTAAAGGGAGGGGATGGCCTCGGCAAGATCGGCCCGGAACTGATCGGCATCGTACGATCCGGACCGGAACCACCAGAACCCCTCGGGCTTGGTCCTCATGGCGGACCGAATCTCCTCGTCGGAGATCCCCTCGTTTCCGAAAACCTGGAGGTCGGCCACCGTGATCCGATTTCCCTCGGTCACATCCAGGAACAGGTGGACCTCATTCGGTTGGTCCGGGATGTCCTCGAATCGTTCCTCGATGCGGGCGAAGGGAATCCCGTCCTTGGCCAGTTCAGCCCGAATGAACTCTTTGGCCGCAAGAATCTTCGGAGGCGAATAGGGTTGCCCGGCTTGGAGCCCGGTCGTGTCGCGGACGGTGCTTTCATCCGCATTCTCCAGGCCGGCGATGGTGATCCTCCGAACGATGTTTCGCTCCTCCACCTCCAGGCGGAGGACGATGGGTTGACCGGCCTCTCCCTCTGCGAAGATCGCCACATCTTCGAACTGCCCGGTGGCGAATAGGTTCTTGATTCCCCGCTGGAGTTCCCGGTACGTGACGGCGGATCCGCTTTGAAAGCCGAGGGACCCAAGGATCGTGATAGCCGATAGACGGTCGTTCCCCACCACATAGACCGAGTCTACCTGTACCATGGGCACAGCCTGCTGCTCCTGTGCGGTCAGCTCCCCTCCGGTCAGCCCGGACAGAGCCAGGAGGGGCCAGGCCCCGAGGAAGGCCCCAGTCCAGGGCCAGCGGCGCAAAAAGAGAAGTTGGTTCACCCTCAGGTCTTCGTTGGGGAAGCCGCACCCAGGGAGAGGCCCTCTCCCTCGGCATCCACGTCCACTTCGATCTCGTCTCCTGCCGAGAACTCGGCCAGGAGGATCTTTTCTGAAAGGGGGTCCTCCAGATAGCGCTGGATGGCGCGTCTGAGAGGGCGTGCCCCGAACTTCACGTCAAAACCCCGCTCCACCAGAAAACCCACGGCCTCCTCGGTCAGACGAAGCGATAGCTCCTCTTCCGCCAGGCGCTCCCGGACTTCCTTGAGGAGGATGTGGACGATCTCGCCGATCTCTTCCCGTGTGAGGGGATGGAAGACGATGGTATCGTCCACGCGGTTCAGGAACTCTGGATTGAACGCTCGCTCCACCTCTTCCTTGACTTTGTCACGCATCACAACGTAGCTGGACTTCGGGTCCTGACTATGAAATCCGAGACCCCCACCTTTTGTGATGTCACGAGCACCCAAATTGGATGTCATGATCAGAACGGTATTTTTGAAGTCGATGACCCGCCCGTAGTTGTCGGTGAGGTGTCCTTCGTCCAGGACCTGGAGGAGAATATTGAAAACGTCCGGGTGTGCCTTCTCGATTTCGTCCAGAAGAACCACGGAGTAGGGGCGCCGGCGAACAGCCTTGGTAAGAGCCCCGGAATCCTCGTAGCCCACGTAGCCCGGAGGTGCTCCGATGAGGCGAGACACGGAGAACTTCTCCATGTACTCGCTCATATCCACACGAATCAGGGCCTCCCGATCTGCGAAGAGGAACTCGGCCAATGCCCGTGCAAGCTCGGTCTTCCCGACTCCTGTGGGCCCACAGAAGATGAACGAACCGATGGGGCGCCGGGGGTCCTTCAGCCCGGCCCGGCTGCGACGGATTGCCCTGGAGAGAGCCTCGATGGCATCGTCCTGGCCCACCACCCGCTCATGCAGCTCGTCCTCCATATGGACAAGGCGGTCGCTTTCAGCCTGCTGGAGGCGGGTGACAGGGATCCCCGTCCACCGGCTGACGATGAATGCCACCTCCTCAGGGTCGATCTCCGGCCGATGCTTGCGCCGCTCCTCCTCCCAAGCCTCCTGCTTGCTCCGGATCTCTTCCTGGTATTCCCGCTCCTGGTCCCGTAACTCCGCAGCTTTCTCGAAGTCCTGATCCCTGATGGCCTCTTCCTTCTTCTCGGCAATCTCGGCCAGAGACTCTTTCAACTCCTCCACCTCCAGTGGCGGCACCTGGCTCGCGATCCTGGCCCGAGCCCCGGCTTCATCGATCACGTCGATGGCTTTGTCCGGGAGGAATCGGTCCGTGATATATCGATCCGAGAGGCGGGCCGAGTGCTCCAGGGCATCGTCAGGGAAAACCACCCGGTGGTGGTCCTCATAATGGACCCTGAGGCCCTTCAGGATCTCCACCGTCTCTTCAACCGTGGGCGGGTCCACGATGACCGGCTGGAAGCGGCGCTCGAGAGCACCGTCCTTCTCGATGTACTTGCGGTACTCATTCAGGGTCGAGGCCCCGATGCACTGCAGTTCACCCCGTGCCAATGCCGGCTTGAGCATGTTGGACGCATCGATGGCGCCTTCCGCTGCCCCTGCCCCGACCAGGGTGTGAAGCTCGTCGATGAACAACACGACATTTCGGTTCTGGGAGATCTCGTTCATGACGGCCTTGAGCCGTTCTTCGAACTGCCCCCGGTACTTGGTTCCGGCGATGACGGCGGCCATATCGAGCGCCAATACCCGATGGTCTTTCAGCGCCTCTGTGACCTCACCTCTGGAGATCAGCTGTGCCAGGCCCTCGACGATGGCGGTTTTCCCTACCCCAGGCTCCCCGATGAGGACCGGATTGTTCTTCTTCCTCCGACAGAGGATCTCGATGACCCTCTCGATTTCCATCTCTCGGCCGATGGTGGGGTCCAGCTCGTCTTTCTTGGCTAGATCGGTGAGGTCCCGGCAGAAGTGGTCCAAAGCCGGGGTTTTCGACTTCTTCTCGCCCTTCCCACTTCCGGGTGTCGATGGGACGCCACCTCCGATTCCAGCGGGCTCCCCCCCCTCCACATCGGAACCCAGGACCTTCAGGGTCTCGGAACGGGCTGCCTCGAGGGTCACACCCAGGCTGTTCAGGACCTGGGCTGCGATCCCCTTCTCTTCCCTCAGAAGTCCAAGGAGGAGATGCTCTGTGCCCACGTAGGAGTGGTTCATCTCCCTGGCTTCCGCCATGGCGTATTCCAGGACCTTTTTCGCTCGGGACGTATACGGCAACTCGCCCAAGGCGATGGTGGCCTTCCCTTTGCGAACCGAATCCTCCACCCCTTCGTGGACGGCATCCAGATCGACGCTCAGGTTCGTCAGGACGGCGGCAGCGACGCCCTCCCCTTCCCGAATGAGGCCCAGAAGGATGTGCTCCGTCCCCACATAGTCGTGTTGGAGACGGATGGCCTCTTCCCGGGCCATTGCCAGGACTTTTCGCACGCGGTCGGTAAAGTTGTAGTTCATTTCCCCTCGGACGATTCCTCACCCTCTGATGCGCCAACCCCCTCACTCACGAGAAGTTTGCGCACGAAGCTGGCTCTATGCGCGTCGAGCTCGGGAGGAGGGAGGTCGCGACCCGCAGCCTGCTCCAGATGAGCGGTCTGCGAGTAGATCATGATCTTGTTGACGGTATATACTCTGAGGCCGGGTAGAAGTTTCAAACCTGCGCCCAATCTCACTCCACTCAGGAGGTTGATCAACTCCTCGAAAGAGAGGGACCTGGCGTACTTCAGCAGGCCGTAGGCGCGCCAGATCTTGTCCTCTGTCTCGGCCGGCGCCTCCCTCATGAGGATCTGCCGGGCCTGACGCTCATACTCGATGACCTGGTGCGCCAGTCGGTCCAGATGGTCCACCAGATCTTCTTCCGATTTCCCCAGCGTGGTCTGGTTGGAGACCTGGAAGAAGTTCCCCACCACCTCTGACCCTTCTCCATAGAGGCCCCGGAAGGTAAGGCCCACCTGGTTGAGCCCCTGGAGCACCTGCCCGATCTCCTTGGTCAGGACCAGACCGGGAAGGTGCATCAGGACCGATGCCCTGAGGCCGGTTCCAACATTGGTTGGACAGGTTGTGAGGAATCCGAATTCGTGGTGGTAGGCCATGGGGAGGGTTTGACCCAACTCCTCGTCCACCCGGTCCACCAACTCCCATCCCTCCTTGAGCCTCAGGCCCGAGAGAAGGGACTGAAGCCGGATGTGGTCCTCCTCGTTCACCATAATGCTCAACGGATCTCGTCCGGAGAGCACAACCCCGGCACCCCGCTGGGGTTCGGACCGCTGACCCCCCAGAAGCTCCTGGGAAACCAACCGGCGCTCCAGGAGGATCTTCCGGGTGCGGGAGTCCAGCTTGTCCAACTCCCAAAGAGTGGCCCCAGCCAACGGTGGGGATTTCTCCTTCACACCGGCCACCCGATTGAACACCGCTTCCCGATCATTGACTCCGGCCCTGGGCCCGAAGGCATTGCCCTGGAGGTTTCTGGCCAGGCGAACCCGGGTGGAGAGAACGATGTCCGAAGCGGGTCCACTGGCATCGAGCCAGCCCAAGCCAAAGTCCGGGATGGTAAAGAGGTCGTCCACGATCAGGAGGCCGGTTCCAGGGTCCGGATCTCATCGCGGATCTCGGCAGCCCGCTCAAAATCCTCAGAATCAATGGCCCGCTGGAGTTTCTTTTTCAGACCGTCCAGCCGCTGCTCGACCTCGGTGGAGCTGGGATCCGGAGGCAGGTAGACCTTTCCAACATGCTGTGTGCCGCCGTGAATTCGGCGCAGGAGCCCTCTCAGAGAGGCATCGAACGTGGTGTAACATTGGGGGCAGCCCAGGCGCCCGACGTTTTTGAATGCCGACGTGGTAAGGCCGCAAAAGGGGCAGGAGAGCTCTCCCGTCGGCGTAAGGCTGGACCCCTTGGCCTGATCCTCGCCCATGGTGGCCAGGAAATCGGCCAAAAGGAGATTTGACGGAGGGGCCGGCGTTTCCAGCCCCTTGTCTGCCGCGCACTCCTCACAGAGGGGTAGGGTGGTTGTCTGGTTGTCTACCACCTGCGTGA
>CBDUAX010000048.1:0-14344 GCA_965365235.1 uncultured bacterium | reverse complement strand
TATCCATGCTCTCTGTCGCGATCGGCCTATCTCTTCCCCAGGCATGGCCCCAAAGGCTTCCCGACGTGTCTCCTTACCCTCGGCCCGTTCCCGTCATCACCGTTGGGAGAGCCGGCGAGATCCCCCGCCTGGCACTCGATCCGGAGGGAGTGTTGAGCCAGGAGGCGCAGGCCAACGAAGCTGTGCGTGTCGGTGTAATGGCTGCCTCGGTTCAGCCGGAGCTCTTCGGTGCCGTGGCCCCGGAGGGCCAATCGTTCCTGGTCCTGGCCACCCGCTGGGAGAACATCCACCCCAGGCAATTGGTAGATCGGGCCTCCCTGGAAGGCCGGGCGGACCGCACCATGGGGGTATCGACCTTCTCTGGTGGAGGCAGCGGAAAGACCGAGTATGTCGAAGCTGACGTCGCCTATCAGGTCCCTCGTCTTCTGGATCACATCTACGTGCTGACTGACGGTGCCGCAGTGTCACTTCATACGGCGACCAAATTCCTCCCCGGCGGTGCCGACCCGGAAGGACCCCTGAATCTTCCTCTCCTTGGATCCAGCAGAAGCCTTTCACTGGCCTTTCTCGTGCCCGCAGAGCCGGAAGACATCGCCCTCCAGTTCTTCGACTACAACTACGGCAACATCCTTGTCCCGGTTCGAGGAGACCCGCCGGAGACGGGCGGCGAATCTACGGCGAGCTCCGACGCCCTCCACCGGATTGAGACGGACGTCCTCGACATCGCAGCCACGGGTCTGAGCTACCGGGATCGATACCAGGGTGAGGCGGCTCCCGAGGGATGGCGTTTTGCAGTGGTGACCCTCCAGGGTCAAAGCAAGTCCGAGGGCGGTGGCATGTCCAACATCGTTCAGTTCGACCCTCTCGATTACGCCTTCATCCAAGTGGACGGCGGGTTCCTGAGATACGCCACTGGGGGGTCCGTGGACGCATCTGGCAATATTCGCTTCACCCCGGAGGTTCCCCAGCGGCAAGAGCTGGGGTTCCTGGTCGCGGCGGACGAAGGGAAGCTGTCACTGGGTCTCAGGCTTCGAAACGAGGTCGTCACTTTGAACCTCACGGACGACGAGCCTGAGGGCCTCCCTCGGCGAGAACGAGCAAAACATCAGGACGGAGACGTTCTAGAAATAGACCTGTATGGAGCCCGGCAGGAGGGCGGGGTGTGGATCGTCGACCTGGGCCTCCGCCCTCTGGTGGAAGGCCAGGGGTTGGAGATCCAGCCCCGGGCCCAGTTCCTCCTTCAGGTCGGCGACACCGAAACCCCTCCCGACATGGAGGAGAGTCGCCGCAGGAGAGGAGGACCTCCAGAGCCCTTCACCATCCCGCCGGGTGTCCCAGTTCGCTTCGAGTTGGTGTTCCCCGTCTCGGGAACTGCCGATGGGCTCCGATTCAGAGGGTTTCGGAGCGAGGGGGTGTTGGAGTTTTAGAGAGCTGTTTGCCGGCGGGATCCACGTCAAAGAGTGAGCGATCCATGAGACCGTACGAGATCCGGGTTTCGCGCTTCCTTCTTCTTCTTTCGGGGCTCCTGCCGGGGGGGTGTGGGGGTGGGGACGCTCCCCCGGGCGCCGAACCCGCATCCGTAGAGGAAGAGCGGGCCGCGGTCGCGGAAGAGCTCCGGGCTGAGGAGGAAGCGGCCGAGAACCTGGTGTACAGGCCCATGAACCTCCCGCCAGCGGACTTCTCCAGCGCCCCCACGGAGATGGAACCCAACGACGAGGAAGAAGCGGCGACGCCTCTCGGTCCGGAGCTGATGGTCCAGGGGACCTTCGAGGATGGGGACTACGACTTCTACACCTTCACCTCCGAGGGCGAACCCCAGCTCTACGTGGTGGAAGCGACAGGGGAGTCCCTCTCCCACGTTGAATACTCGGATCTGTCGGGAGACCGAGAGCTACGGCGGAGCCCCACCGACGGCCGGGCCACCCTGACGAACCTCTACCTCCCACCGGGTCGGCATATCGTCTCGGTCCGCGGGGAGACGGGGCCCTACACGCTGAGGGTCGTGCCTCTGGGGCCTCCGGACCCAGCCGCGGAAATGGAGCCGAACGACGAGGCTAGCAGGGCCCATCTTCTCCGTTTCGGTCGGAGCCGGTTGGGATACCTCACCGAGACGACAGACAACGACTACTATCGTTTCACCCTTCGAAACCCGGAGCACCTCGTTCTGAAGGTGGTTCCCCCCCCTGGCCTGTCCGTCCGTGCTGTGATCGCCGGGGGTGAGGGACAGGTGGTCAACCTCCAGGGGGGTGAGGCCGGGGATTCTATCGCCTACGAAGCCTTCCTTCCCCTTGGCCAATACAGTATTCGGATCACATCATGGAACTCCACCTCGGACACCCTTCCTTACCGGGTCCGCCTGGACCGCCTGGACCCCTATTCCCTGCCCGTGGACCTGGAACCCAACAATGAGATTCTGCGGGCCAGCCCCCTCCCGCGGTCTCAGTTGGTCAGAGGGAGCGTGGGGAGCTGGCGTGACGATCGAGATTTCTACCGCCTACCCATCAGCCCGGAACCGTATCAGCTGAGGGTGGAATCGATCCAGGGGCCCGAGGACCAGAGCCTGGACCGGTTCGTCCGGGTCCGGAGAAGGGACGGGTATTCGCTTGAGTCCATCGAATGGAACGAGACCGATAGCATCTATTCAGGTGAGGTTCAGGCAGATTCCGCCGCATTCATCGAGGTGTATGGCGAAGGCACCTACGCCTTTCGGGTCCACCTGGAGCCCGGGCCCGAACCCACCCCGGAGGAGGTCTCTATCGATGTGGAGGTGTCCCTCCCCCCGGGGCCCCATGTTTTCGCCTCCTTCTGGCCGGAAGCCCAGAGTGCCGACCTGAACCTGGAGCTCCGGAATTCCGGCAGCGCCGAAGAGACCGTAGAGCTTGCCCTCACCTTCAGCGACTTCCGATGGACGGGAACCCTGCCCGGGGAGTCCATCACCCTGGCCCCCGGGGAGTCCCGGTCGGTTCCGGTCCATGTGAAGGTGCCCCCCGACGCATGGGGGGACCACCCGGTCCGGATGGTGGTCCGGGCCATGGGGCGGAGCGGCGGCTTCCGAACCGGTGCCACCGATTTCCTCGCAACCTGTGATGCCCCCCCCATGGAGGCCGAGCTCCCTGAACCCCTTCCCGCTCAAATGCTCGGCGGGATGAACGTGGCCTGGTCTTCGCTGGGGGCCCGGATCGCATCGGAAGACAAAAACATCGTCTCATGGGACGAGGAACTCCTGGATGGCTACCTTCCGGCCAGCCAGGTGTGGTACGCCCGGCCGGATCTGATTCCGAGGAACGTTGACGTAGCGTTGGCCGGCCAGAGCCCGAGCCAGGTATTGGGCCTGGTGGTGAACCCCCAGGGCACTGAGGACGGATCGACCCAGTTGAAGGATTTCGAGCTCTGGCTCTCCCAGGACGGCCAGAGGTACGAGAGAGTCCTTTCGGCCTCCCTCCCCCGCCAGGTCGTCGATCACGTCTTCCAACTGCCCCAACCCGTGCCGGCCCGCTTTGCCCGCCTTCGCATCCTCTCCGCTCAGCGTGAAGGCGAACATGCCTATATGGGTGACTTCAAGATCATCGCCTCGCCGGGCACGACGGAGGTGGAGCGGACCGGCGCGAACCTGGCCGACCCGGAAATCGGCGGCTACGTGGTCTGGTCGAGGCCGCTCGTGACGAACCCAAGAGCCCCTCTGATGTTGGTAGAGGGGGGCCAGGAGCGGGCCGAGTACCTGGATCCCACCAACCCCAACGAGTGGGTCATTGGTTTCCACCATGACCGGGCCGCCAGAATTCGACGCCTGGAATGGATCCAACCCCCCGGAGACCGCTATACCTTCATCTCAGAAGCCAATCTGGCCGTCAGCACCGGGAGCCCCCTGGGTCCCTGGAGCCCCCTAGGGCCTATGGAGCTGAGTTCGACCCCCGGCGGGAGCACCGTCCTGGAGCTACCGGAGCCGGTCTGGGCCCGATACGTCAAGTGGAGCGTCGCCGGGCCAGCGGAACGGGAGCGGTGGTATCTTCCGGAGCAGATCAAAATCTTCGAAGAGCCCACCGGGGGCGGGTATCTGTCCATCCTCGGCGAGTGGGGACCCTACGCCAAAACCGCCAGTTTCGAGCGACAGGCGGTGGGCCGCCGCGCCGGGGAGCCTCGGTCTGAAACCGACCAAAACGACACCAGGGACCGGGCCCAGGAGCTGACCCTGGGCACCCTCTACGCCGGATCGGTTCTGGTGGGGGAGGACACGGACTGGTACCGGGTCGAGGCGTCCCCCTCCGAAAACCGGATCCGATTCGAGATCCGGGGCATCCCAGCTCTCCGGACCCACCTTCGCCTGGAGGATCCTGGAGGGACAGAGGTTCCCCTGGAGGTTTACCAGGAGCCCGATCCCGGGGTCCATCTGATCTACGAGGCCGAGATCGTGGGCGGAGAACCCTACTTCCTCAGGATCGAGGAACCGCCCCGCTCCATCGCCCTGGTGTGGGACAACAGCGGAAGCATCTCTCCGTTCAAGGAGACCCTGTACCCGTCCATCCTGTCCTTTACCAGGGACGTGAAGCCGGGGCTCGAATTCGTGAACCTCCTTCCCTTCCAGGATTCACCCGAGTTCCTCCTGGAGGAGTGGTCCGACGATGCGTACGAGCTTCTGGGTGGGTTGACCAACTACGATCGGGCAGACGGCTCGTCGAACGCCTTCCTCAACCTCCTCTTCGCCGTCGATGAGATGCGGGACCGGGTGGGGACCAAGGCCATCGTCTTCCTCACCGACGCGGACACGGGAGGGCACGACAAGGCGGGGGACCTCTGGGAAGCCCTTTCGGAGGTTCGACCCAGCATCTTCTCCGTCGAGCTGCACAGAGGAAATGTCCGTCACCAGCAGGATCTCATGCAGAGTTGGGCCAGTGTGAACGCCGGCCGGTACGATTTCTTCCGCACCGGAGCCGATCTGGGCGTGGCCTTCGACCGGGCAACGTGCATGATCCGTCGCCCGGCCCGCTATGAGCTCACCGCCACGGCTCGATTCGAAGAACCTCCCCTTCCGGGCTTCATCGCCGTGGACCCCGGGGAGCTGGAACTGAACGCCGTGGAGTTGATCCTTGATGCTTCCGGGAGCATGCTTCAGCGTCTGGAGGGACGTCGGCGCATCGAGATCGCCCGGGACGTTCTCTCCGACCTGGTGAGTCAGACCATTCCCGAAGGCACGCCGCTGGCCCTGAGGGTTTTCGGGCATCGAACTCCTGACGCCTGCGACACGGATCTCGAAATTCCCGTCCAGCCCCTGGACCGGGAGCGGGTGACATCAGTCATCCGGCGGACCAATGCCATGAACCTGGCAAAGACGCCCATCGGACAATCCCTGGCGTTGGTGGCCCAGGACCTGGAGGAGATCGCCGGCCAGAAGCTCATCATGCTCATCACTGATGGCGAGGAGACCTGCGACGGGGACCCGGCGGCGGCCATCCGAGGACTCAAAGAGGAGGGTCACGACGTCCGGGTGAACATCGTAGGCTTCGCCATCGACGACGAGGGCCTGAAGTCCCAGTTCGAGAGTTGGGCCCGGGAGGGGGGTGGCCTCTATTTCAATGCATCCAGCAGCCAGGAGTTGGCCGAGGCCGTGGACCGGGCCCTTCGCCCGAAGTTCCAGGTCGTGGACACCAATGGGGACATCCTCGGTGAGGGGACGGCTGGGTTGGATCCGGTTGAGGTTCCAGTAGGCCCCTACTCGGTTCGTATCCTGACCTCACCCCTCAGGACGGTGGGTGACGTCCGGGTCCAAAGCCAGGACACCACCAACGTCGCCATGCCGCCACCGGGAGGTGGAAGCCAGGAATGAAGCTAGCTTGAGTCGGGTCCCTCAGTACTTCCACCACGGCGTAGTCGTACCCTCCGGCTTATGCCGCAGCCCGTGCATAGCCATCTCCCGGAGCCGCTCAGCCGTGGTGACCGGCCCGCTCCAACAGTGGGGCTTCCGATCCCCATACATGAAGAACCCCGGGTAGTGCGGATCGGTGGTGGTCTTCATCCAGGCCTCCATCTCGTAGACAGCCTGCTCCAACCGGTACGTATCCATGTCCCCCATGTAGATGTGGATCTTGTCCTGAATCTTTGGTCCCAACCACGACCAGTTCTTCTTCATGTATTCCAGGAGGTCGTAGTTCTCCCGCCAGTACTCGGCCACGCTTGGATCGATCTCTCCGGTTCGCTTGTCGAAGAGGGGCTTGAAGTAGCCGTCCTCACCGATGGGTCCGTAGACCGCCGACCAGATGTCCAGCTGCTCCCCACTCCGGCCTTTCGTCCCCTTGGCCAACTCGTAGTAGTTCCGCTGCCGGGAGGTCATCCGCATGGTCCCGTCCACATCCCGAGAGTTGACGATGGGGACCTTCCGCCACCCTCGGACCTTATAGAAGGCGTTCTCATCTTCGTAGATGTTGATTCCCTCCACATTGGTGAAGGTCACCGGGTCCGGGCAGTACGACCAAACGCCTCCGAAGAAGTCGGGGTGGAAGAGTTGAAGGGCCAGGGATTCCCAACCCCCGGTGGAACCCCCATCCAACCACCGTGCCCAGGGCTCCTGAATCACCCGGAACCGCTTCTCGATTTCCGGGATCAACTCCTGGATGATGGCGTCTCCATATGGCCCCACATTCACGGAGTTTACCGCATAGGAGTCGTCGAAATACGGTGTGGGGTGCTGGAAGGTCACCACCAACATCCTCGGGAAGTCGTCTCGGATCCACTCCCGGTGGATGTCGCTTCCCTCAGTGAACCGGAGGGGAGCGCCACTGGAGAAGTGACCTTGTTTGTAAAGGACGGGATACGAGATCATGCTTTCGTCATAACCCTCTGGGACAAGGACCGTGGCCCCCAGATAGATGGGCTCTCCCCAGAACTCGGAAAGCATGGGGCTCTGGAATCTGAACCGCCGGACCCACCTGGTGTCCTCAGGGAAATCCAAAGGCGGAATCACATGGGTGGCCACAAGTTCCACGTCGAATCCCTGGGCCGGATCCAGAAAGACCCGCTGGACATCGCTGTAGAGGTTTCCCGGCGAACGCTGGAAGGCCTGCCCTTCCCATTGATCGTTGTGCATCCATAGGATATGCCCGTCAGCCCTCTGGAACTCGGTGTAGATATTGACCATCCCCTGGACGAAGTACTCACCAGCCGGAAGTTCGGAGAGACGTTCCAGCGGTGAGCCGATGTCGGTCTCGTCGATGACCCCGGCCTGACCCGGTTGCAGTCCCACGACATCTCTCCCGAAGAAGGGCGACCCTTCCCTCCCGATCTGCAGCCTGGGTTCCCGGTCATCGGTCCGGGAGATCATGACGAAGACCCGACCGGTGACTGGGCCTTCGTGGACGGTTTCGGGAAAACTAACCCGGAATTGTGCCTTGGAACTCCCCTGTCCCGATACCGGCGTGCTTGGAAGGAGGAGCAGGAAGGTGAGGGCCACAGCCGGGCCCAAGCCGATCCAAAAGACCCTGCTTCGGTTCAGGAGGGATCCGCTGAAAAACCACTGGGGCGACCGGAGCGTCGGACGGGTCGGGCAGTGAATCATGGTGGACTCTTTAGCGTTGGAGGATCGTGGTGCCCTGGGGCGGGGCGGGGGGATTTACCCTCTACCGTCGCCCCCTGAGGACAGATGGGCCCCGGGGGCGCCTGTGGGCCGTCCAAGGAGGGCCTTTCCTAATGGACCAGCCCGTGCGAGACTCGGCAAGGAGAAGGGTCGAAACGTTGCCAAGTCTGGCCCGGGGTGCGGGGGCCTCGGGAAGTCCGAAGCCCCCAGCGGATTGCCCTTGCCAGACCCTTGCCAAGGCACGAAGGTTGCCTTTGAAGGGCACCCAAAAACCACGGTTTCAGACATTTCTTGGAGGGAAAGGTCATGCTGATCGGCGTCCCTAAGGAGATCCACCGGCACGAGCACCGGGTTGGACTTACTCCCTTCGCCGTCTCTAAGCTCACCGCTGAAGGCCACACGGTTTTTGTGGAGAAGGGGGCGGGCGAAGCGGCCTTCTTCACGGATAGGGATTTTGAAGAGTCCGGGGCCCAGATCGTCTTCGGGCAGGGCGAACCCTATCACCGGGCCGACCTGGTATGTCGGGTCAGCCGACCCTCGACCCAGGAGCTGGATCTCTTGAAGCCCGGCGGCATCATCTCCGCCTTCCAACATCTGGCGGTGATCCCCAGAAAGAACATCGACCGGTTCATGGAGTTGGAACTCACCATGATCGGATATGAGATCATTGAGGAAGCCGACGGGGACTTCCCGGTCCTGAACCCGTTCAGCGAGATGGCCGGGCAGATGGCAATTCCCCTTGCCGCCCACAATCTCCAGAGGGAGCGGGGGGGCCGAGGCATCCTCATTGGAAACGTCCCTGGAGTGCCTCCGGCAACGGTCCTGATCATCGGCGCCGGGACCGTGGGAACCGCCGCCGCCCGCTCGGCCCTGAATGACGGAGCCCACATCCTGGTGGTAGACGAAGACATGGCCCGACTCCGGGCCCTCAGCAAGGAGCTCATCGGTAGGGTCGCCACAGCCGTGTGTACCGAGGAGCGCCTTTCAAGGTACTCCGAGATCGCGGACGTCGTCATCGGTGCGGTGTTGGTACCCGGAGCCCGGGCCCCCGACCTCATCACCGAGGATATGGTGAAGAAGATGAAGCCCGGGGCCGTCATCATCGATGTCTCCATCGATCAGGGCGGGTGCGTGGCCACCAGCCGTCCCATGACCCTGGACCAGCCCACCTTTATCCAACATGGAGTGGTCCACTACTGCGTCGGAAACATGACGGCGAATGTCCCCAGGACGGCATCCAGAGTCCTTACAAATGCGGCCCTGCCGTACGTGAAGGCGCTGGCTCAACAAGGCCTCGCTGGGGCTCTCAGGGCCGAACCGGCGCTGGCCGGGGGCATCTACCTCTATGAAGGGAAGATGGTGCACGCCGGCCTCGGGGATCACTTTGGGATCCCGACCCGAACCCTCAACGACCTCCTCTAGGGAGGCGAAAAGATGAAATGGGTTTCTGACTACAAAGCAAAGCTGAGGGCCGCGGAAGAAGCGGTTTCGGCGATAAAGAGCGGGGATCGGGTCTATTATGGGGGGAACGCGGCCATCCCACAGACCTTGGTCCGGGCCCTGGCGGCCAGGAAGGCCGAGTTGGAGGACGTTCAGCTCAATCACGTCCTTCTCCTGGGCGATGACCCCCTGTCCGCCCCTGAGATGGCCGGACATTTCCGTCACAACTCCTTATTCGTCGGGCCGGCGGATCGAAAAGCTGTGAATGATGGCCGGGCCGACTATGTCCCCATATTCCTCTACATGATTCCCCGGCTCTTCAATGACCGGGTCGTCCCGGTGGATGTGGCCATGGTGGCCGTCTCTCCCCCCGATGAACACGGGTACATGAGCCTGGGGGTCGAAATCCTGGCGTCCAAGGCTGCCTGCAATGCAGCCCGCCAGGTCATCGTTCAGGTGAACGAACGAATGCCCCGTGTGCTGGGCGATTCCTTCATGCATGTCCGGAACGTCGACATGATCGTGGAGGCCACGGAGCCCCTTCCCACCCTCGAACCTGGGCCACCATCCGAGGTGGAGCTGGCCATCAGCCGTCACATCATGGAACTCATCGAGCCCGGGATGACGGTCCAGATGGGCATCGGCGGAATCCCCGACGCCATCTTTGCAGGGATGGAGGGGAGCCTGGACCTGGGTATCCACACGGAGATGCTTTCGGACCAGGCCATGCACGCCATCGAACGAGGTGTGGTCACCGGGGCGAAAAAGACCCTCCACCAGGGGAAGGTGGTGGTGACCTTCGCCCTCGGAAGCGATGAACTGTACGACTATCTGGACAACAACCCCCTCATCGAAGCCCACCCGGTGGACTATGTGAACGATCCGTTCATCATCAGTCAGAACGAAAAGATGCTTGCAGTGAACTCTGCGGTTGAGGTGGATTTGACGGGTCAGGTCTGCTCGGACTCCATCGGAACCTTCATCTACTCGGGCTTTGGTGGGCAGGTGGACTTCATCCGGGGGGCGGCCCGGTCCAAAGGCGGTAAGCCCGTCATCGCCGTATCCTCCACTGCCAAGGGAGGGACAATCTCCCGCATCGTGCCTATGCTGAAACCCGGGGCTGGCGTGGTCACCAGCCGAGCCGACGTCCACTACGTGGTCACGGAATTCGGCACGGCGAAGCTTTTTGGGAAGAACCTCCGGGAGCGGGCCGAGGCCCTCATCAAGATCGCGCATCCGGACCACCAGGAAGAAATCCTGGCTGCGGCGAAGGAGCGGAAACTCTTGGTCTGAGGGGAGGGGAAGCCCCAAAGGGTTCAGTTGGCTATCTTGGGTCCGACTCCGGTTGTCTCCGGGGTCGGACCCGGGCTTTTTCGGCCGCCTGGTTCCCCAAGTCCGACTCGAACCCCGCGAAAAAGACCGTCACGAATGAGCCTCCTTCATCTTTTCAGGGCACCCGGTCTTCCCTCTTCTCAGGTCCGGCAGCTCTTCAGCCGAGCGAACGACTTCCTGGACTCCCCCCTTTCAGGGATCCGGACAGAGGTCTGCTTCAACATCGAGGCGACCTCTCCCCTCACCGACCCGGAGATGGACTCCCTCCGGTGGCTCCTCTCCGAGACCTTCGAGCCTCACGGATTTGGGGTTCGCACCTTCCTGGCCAGCGGCGGACCGGTCCTGGAGGTGGGTCCGCGGATGAACTTCACCACTGCCTGGTCCACCAATGCCGTGGCCATCTGTCACGCTTGCGGACTGGGGAAGATCCAACGCATCGAGCGAAGCAGGCGCTTCCTCCTGGAGCGGGCGGCCCCCCTCTCCTCCGAAGAAGAAGCCGCCTTCCTGGCTCGGGTCCACGATCGTATGACGGAAACCCGCTATGTGGAGCCGTTGGACTCGTTCGAGACGGGCATGACGCCTGAGGGTGTCTTCGAGATCCCCGTGCTCGAGGAAGGGAGGTCGGCGCTGGAACGGGTCAACCAGGAGATGGGGCTGGCCTTCGATGACTGGGACCTGGACTACTATACCGAGTTGTTTCAAAAGCGGGTCCGTCGAAACCCAACCTCGGTAGAGGCCTTCGATATCGCCCAATCCAACTCCGAACACAGTAGGCATTGGTTCTTCAAGGGGCGGCTTATCATCGATGGGGCAGAGATCCCCGACCACCTCCTATCCATCGTCCAGCGGCCCCTTGAGGCCAACCCCGCCAACAGTATCATCGCATTCAAGGACAACTCCTCGTCCATACGGGGATATCCGATCCGCACCCTGATCCCGAAGGAGATCGGCGCCCCCACCCCCCTCCGGGAAGAGGATAGGGAGTACGACATCCTTTTCACGGCGGAGACCCACAACTTCCCCTCAGGAGTCGCCCCGTTCCCCGGCGCGGAAACGGGGACTGGGGGTCGGATCCGGGACACCCATGCCACAGGGAAAGGAAGTTTGGTGGTGGCAGGGACGGCCGCCTATTGCGTGGGCAATCTCCGGATTCCCGGATACGAGCTCCCCTGGGAGGACCCCACCTTCCGCTACCCGACCAACCTGGCCTCCCCCTTGGAGATCGAGATCGAAGCCTCCAATGGAGCTTCGGACTACGGAAACAAATTCGGAGAACCCGTGATCCAGGGATACACCCGATCGTTCGGTCTGAGGACCCCGAATGGGGAGCGTCGGGAGTGGATCAAACCCATCATGTTCTCTGGCGGGATCGGCCAGATGGATGCCCGCCACCGGGAAAAGGAGCCCCCCGCTCCCGAGATGCTCGTAGTGAAATTGGGTGGCCCTGTATATCGGATCGGGATGGGTGGCGGCGCTGCTTCTTCGATGGTTCAAGGCGAGAACGCGGAGGAGTTGGATTTCAATGCCGTCCAACGGGGTGACGCGGAGATGGAGCAGAAGGTGAACCGTGTCATCCGTGCCTGCGTCGAGATGGGGGATATCAATCCCATCGTCAGCATCCACGACCAGGGGGCCGGCGGGAACTGCAATGTCCTGAAGGAAATCGTGGAGCCGGAGGGAGCCCAGATCGAAGTGCGGGCGATCCAGGTGGGGGACGACACCCTTTCGGTTCTGGAGATCTGGGGAGCCGAGTACCAGGAAAATGACGCCCTCCTTCTTCGCCCCAGGCACCGGCAGCTATTCCAGAACCTCTGTGACCGGGAGAAGGTCCCCGTTTCTTTCGTTGGGACCGTGACCGGCGACGGCCGCATCGTCCTCCACGACGAACGGGACGGCTCTACCCCGGTCAATCTGGAACTGGACCACGTCCTCGGGGCCATGCCGCAGAAGACCTTCGAGCTCCAACGCGTCCAGGCAATATCGGCCCCTCTCCGCCTTCCGGAGAGGGAAACCGTCTCAACCATTCTGGATAGGGTTCTTCGTTTGTTGAGTGTGGGATCGAAGCGGTTCCTGACCAGCAAGGTGGACCGCTGCGTGACCGGGCTGGTGGCCCAGCAACAGTGCGCTGGCCCGGTCCAACTCACGGTAGCGGACGTGGCTGTTATCGCCCAGAGCCACTTCGGTGTCACAGGCGGAGCCACGGCCATCGGCGAGCAACCGATCAAAGGCCTCCTCGATCCGGTTTCCATGGCCCGGATGACCGTGGGGGAAGCGCTGACCAACCTTGTCTGGGCCCGGGTGAGCGCCCTCGAGGACGTGAAGTGCTCCGGGAACTGGATGTGGGCAGCCAAGCTTCCTGGAGAGGGGGCGGCACTCCACGACGCGGCTCTGGCCATGTCCCAGGCAATGGAAGATCTGGGCATCGCTGTAGACGGAGGGAAAGATTCCCTATCCATGGCGGCTCTGGCTCCCACCGAAGACGGCGGCGAGGAGACGGTAAAGGCCCCTGGAACGCTGGTGGTTTCGGCCTACGCCACCTGTCCGGACATTACGCTTACCGTCACACCGGACCTGAAGCTGCCTGGGGGTGGCCGGATCTTCCTGGTGGATCTTGGTGGAGGGAAGAACCGTCTGGGTGGGTCGGCCCTGGCCCAAGTCTTCGGTCAGGTCGGCGAGGAGGCTCCGGACCTGGAGAACGCCGCCCTCCTGAGAGGGGCTTTTGAAACCGTCCAGTCCCTCCTGGCGGAGGGGGTTTTGACCGCCGGACACGCCCGGAGCGACGGCGGGCTCTTGACGACACTGTTGGAGATGGCCTTTGCAGGGAATTGTGGCCTGCGCGTGGCGCTCCCGGGTCTTGGGGAGGGCACGGAGATCCTTCACCCGGCCGCCCCCATTCCGACCCTCTTCAACGAGGAGCTGGGGCTGGTATTCGAAGCGCCCTCCGAGGCCGAGGATCAAGTCCTGGAGGCTTTCTGGGCCGTGGGGGTCCCTTGTGAGGCCATCGGGGAAACCCTCTCGGAGAAGAAGGTTCAGCTCTCGGTGGGGGGGGTGGAGGTTTTGAATGAAGAGATGCCGAAGCTCCGGTCCGTCTGGGAGGAAACCAGCGCCCAACTGGATAGGCTTCAGACTGACCCCACTGCGGTAGATGAGGAGCAGGAGGTCATTCGGGAACGTACGGGCCCCAACTTCCATGTCCCCTTCCCCGTGACCCACACTGCGCCGGAGATCCTTACCCGGCACGGAAAACCCAAAGTGGCCGTTGTCAGGGAGGAAGGGAGCAATAGCGACCGGGAGATGGCCTCCGCCTTCCACCTCGCAGGGTTCGAAGCCTGGGACGTGGCCATGTCCGATCTCCTTTCGGAGAAGGTTCGTCTCGACGCCTTCCAAGGGACCGCATTCGTGGGTGGGTTCTCCTATGCCGACGTTCTGGACTCGGCCAAGGGGTGGGCGGGGGTAATTCGTTTCAATCCTGGTCTCCTGGAGCAATTCCAACAGTTTTACCAGAGGACCGACACCTTCAGTCTGGGCATCTGCAACGGCTGCCAGCTCCTGGCCCTCCTGGGTTGGGTGCCATGGCCTGGAATCGATACCGAGGAACAGCCCCGGTTCATCCACAACGCCTCTGGCCGGTTCGAATCCCGCTTCACCACCGTGAAGATTCTGGAGAGCCCTAGCCTGATGTTGAAGGGGATGGCCGAAGCCACCCTGGGGATATGGGTGGCTCATGGAGAGGGTCGGGCGTTCTTCCCGAACCCTGGGATTGAAGAACGGATCCTGAAAGAAGGATTGGCTCCGGTCCGTTTCGTGGACGATCTCGGGGATCCCACGACCCGCTATCCCCTGAACCCCAACGGCTCACCTCATGGAATTGCGGCGCTGACCTCCCCCGATGGGCGACATCTCGCCATCATGCCACACCCGGAGCGGTCCTTCCTGACCTGGCAGTGGGGATGGATTCCGGAAGAGTGGAAAGGAAAAACCACGGCCTCGCCGTGGCTAAAGATCTTT
>CBDUAX010000047.1:0-14361 GCA_965365235.1 uncultured bacterium | reverse complement strand
AAGCTGCAACCAGGTCATCGCTGGTCAGGACGGGGCGCTCACCTCTCCGGCGAACGATCTCCCTGGCCAAACGCCGGGCTTTCGGCTCTTCACCGTACTCTTTGAAGATCTTGGCGAGCTCCTCCTCCGGGGCCCCGTTCAGGAGATCTGCCGCGGTAGGTCCGCTCCCTTCCATCCGCATATCGAGAGCCTGCCCTCTACGGAAGGCGAATCCCCGGTGATCCTGGTCCAGTTGCCATGAAGACACCCCGAGGTCCAGGAGGGCCCCACCCAGGCCGTCCCGCCGTACCTCGGCGTCTTCAATGGCGTGATCAAATCTCATTTCAAGGAACCGAACCCTGTCGGAAAAAGGTGCCAGTCGTTTTGTCGCCGCTCTGATCGCTTCCGGATCCCGATCCACTCCCAGGACCCTGCATCGGGGCCATCGAGCCAGCATGGCTTCCGTGTGCCCCCCACCCCCCAGCGTACCATCCAGGATCAGCCCTTCTCTCGCCTCGCTCAGGATCTCGAGGACCTCTTCCAGCATCACGGGCTGGTGGAATCGGTCCTCCATCCCTTACCTCCACCCGGGGAGCTCTCCCCCGCAGGTCCCGGAAGCGGGAGCGGCTCCCGTCCTGGGGGGAGCCGCCGTCATCCGAAGATTTGGTGGGCGAAGCGCTCGAAGCCCTCCGCCCGGGCTCGAGCCACCTCCTGAAAGTTCTCCGGGTTCCAGATCTCCACTCGGTCGATATTCCCGCTCAATACCACGGTCCCATCCAGGGCTGCGGCCTCCTGGAGCCAGGCGGGAATCAGGATTCGCCCTTGCTTATCCGGTGAAACCTCCACGGCATTCGACGTGATCTCCCGCACATGGTTCGAGGCGGATGGGTCTCGGCGCCGGTACTCCAGGAGACGAGTCTGCACGTCTTGCCATACAGACTCCGGGAAGAGCGTCAGATACGGTGGCTCCCATTGAATGAGGATGAAGCGGTCTCCTTCTGCCTCCTTGCGGAACGCGGAAGGAAGGGAGACCCGCCCCTTCTCATCCATCTGGAAGTCGTACCGGCCGAGGAATCCGCTCACCTTGGTGGCAGCCTGTGGGTAGAAGTGGTATGAAATGGTACTAAGTGGGAAGATACGGAGTAGGAAATCCGCGCGCAAGTCTCTTTTTTACAGTTTTTCTTCAACCGGCAGAGGCGGCCTCCCCCCTCCCCCGATCCCAGGAAACCCCTTTGTTTTAGGGGTTTACGGCAGAAAGACGGGCCCAGGCCGCCTGAGATTTATTCGGGGTATATTCGGTTTTTTTTGATCTCCCACTTCTCCCCACTTTGCCAACCAGGATTCCAGGAGAGATGCCGTTGAAGTGGCAGACCGGAGGAAGAGGGGGACCCGGTGGGGACCCGAAGTGGGGAAAAAAAAGCGCCGCGGGGGGTCCCCGCGGCGCCTTCGCCTGCCTCTAGATCAGGAGCGGATCATCTGCCGCGGCGAATGATCGCCTCCTGGATCTCGATGTAGGTCTGGGTGGCGTTCAGCAGCTCCTGCCGGTTGTTCTCCAGATTCTGCTGTTGAGCATAGGAAGCAGCGCCCTGAAGAAGGGAAAGAGCGCGCTGGAACTTGCTCAGTGTCTGATTTGCGGTCTCCAGCGTCTGAGGCTCCTGCTGGACCGAGGCCTGACGATAGAGAGAGTATCCCAGCCAGAAGTTGCTCCGCTGGGCGATCTCCGCGCTGGCGTCGAACTCGGTGCTGAGGCCGATCACCCGAATGGCATAGCCCCAGTCTTCGGCCCTGACGCCCTCGTTATATCCGTTGGTGAACACAAGATTCACCACCGCATCGGGGGTCTGTTCGCCGCGCTCGATGGCTTGACGGAAGATGGGCAGGGCATCATCGATGCGCCCTGAATTCAGAAGCCAGTTACCCTGCCGCACCGCGACGTTCGGATACTCCGGATCCAGGGCCCGCACCCGCTCCAAAGCGGTGATGGCCTCGTCGACCCGGTCGCCCCGTTGCAAAGCGTCGGCATATACGGACCAGACCTGGGCCTCTTCCCCGTGGGTCTCCAGGATCCGTTCACCGAAGTTGATGGCCTCCGTGACCTCACCAAGGTTCAGATGGGCGTTGATGATGCTCCGGAGTTGAGCCACATCCATCTCCGCGCCTTCAAGGTCGTAGACCGAAGAGAAAGACATGAGGGCTTTCCGGTACAGCTCAGCTGCTTCGGGAGGAATCTCCTGCTGGCCGGCTGCGAGTTCTGCTCCGGCGGCGAAAGCGAATCCCCCATGTTGTTTCAGGAGATCCACGTTGTCCGGCTCCAACTCGAGTCCCACCTCGATGAGTTGCATCGCGCCCTGCGGGTCCCCGGCCTGAGCGAGCTCATACGCCACGTTCATGCGGACAGCGGCGTTGGATGGGTTCAGGTCCAGGTAGCTGGAATAATACCTCCGGGCATCGTCGTCGTTACCCAACAGGGCCGAGACATACCCAGCGTTCTGCATGGCGTCCTCATGGAGAGGATCCAGCTCCAGGACCCGGATGAATTCTCCAAGGGCGTCTTCCATCCGATCCATGTTCCGGAGAACCATGGCCCGGGTATAGCGGGAGGCCACGGTGTTGGGATTCAACTCGATTGCCCGATCGCAGTTGGTGAGGGCACTCTCCCACTGCTGGCTGGAGGCGTAGTCCCCACAGAACTGTGCGTACCGAACCTGCTCAACCAGAAGCTGGAGGGAGGAGAAGAAGTGCTCCGCCGCCACCTTCTCGCCCCGATCCTCGACGGATACCGGACTCACCTCCAGGGCCTCCCCATCGGCGCTCACGAAGCTGCCCTCTACGTGCCAACCTTGGCCTTCCCGCGTGTAGGTGCCACAGAAGACGAGCTGAGCCTGGATCTGCTGCCCCAGCTGCCGAGTCCGGATGCAGTTCAGGTCTTCCATCTTCATGTCGAACCGCTTCAGGGCATCTTTGATCTCTTTTTCTTCGACCGGCTGGTGAGTCGCCATGTCGTTGATGAGATCCCGGAGCTCGTCCGCAACCCGCTCCCCAAACTTCTTGCTGGCGTCATTCTGCGGCGGCACGTCCGGTACGAGAACCCGGAACCGGGCCGAAGCCTCCTGAGCCGAAAGGGTGTGCGACTGTGCGGGGATGGCTGCAAGGGCAACCGCAAGTACCCCAAGCAGCCCGAGCCGAAGCCGTCCATTCATTGTTCCTTCTCCCTGGAATGGGTCCAACATTTCGATGTCGGGGGATCACTGCACGGAGGCGCAGTGGAGCTGGCCGGGACGCGAGTCCCCCCAGTCAAGAGGATGGCCCCCCCGGAAACCGGCTCACCCTCGTTGAGGAATCAGAAAAACTATATGGAATCGGGAGATAAGGTCAACCATCAAACGTTTTCCCAGCCCCACCCTGGACCTCACCTGCCAACCCCGTCCTGAGTTAAGTAACGTTTCGATCCAACGTTTATTACAGAAAAAATCCCCAAAAGGTCCGGTTCCGCCCCAGGAACCCCTGCAAGACCGGTGGATTCCGGGCAAACGTCAGTCCAGGAGCTTTCCCTCGTGCCCCCTGATTTTTTCTAGAATCGCCCCGGAGAGCCGCTTGGATTCCCCCCGCTGGTAGTCGTACATCACCATGGTGGTTTCGCCGGACACCAGTGCCGCGCCCTGGAGATCCATCGCCAGATATTCCATAACAAAGTGCTTCCGGCCCAACTTCGAGACGCGCACCCCGACCTTCACCTGCCCGGGATAGAAGATCCGGGCGTGGTACCGGACCCTGGCCTCCGCCAAAATGAACTCCACCCCGTGTGCGCCCCTTTTTCCCACCACCTCGTGCCAGTACCGGGCCCTGGCCTCCTCGAAGAACACCAGGGCGAGGGAGTGGTGCGCGTGCCCACCTACATCAATGTCCTTGAACCGGACCGGAACCTCGTGCCAGAGGGAAAAGAGGGAGGAATCGGGTTTCATCGTGTCTCTCCGGGGACCGCCTGGACGATCCTTTTCGGTGTTCCAACGGGAGTTCCGTCTGGACATGAACCGGAATAGTACTTCTTTTTACCCGCTGGCGGGATTCTCCCTCCAGGACAGACACCAAAGAACCCTTCTCCGGTCTTTGCGCAGAATGGCGGACCCTTTTGGCCTTCATGTCCTCCTCGTGGAGGACAACCCGGATGAACGCTGGCTTCTTGGAGAGATCCTCCGGGGCAGAGGCCATACCGTCACCGCATGTGAAGACGGGGAATCCGCCTGGGCCGCTTTCAAAGACTCCCCTCCCCCGCTTCTCATCCTGGACTGGGTCCTGCCCGGTTTGGACGGCCTGGAGTTGTGCCGGCTCGTTCGAGAGCGATCAGATGGACCAGACTGTGTGATCCTGGTCGTGACCTCCAGGGACTCTCCGGAGGACCTGAGGTTGGTGTTGGACGCCGGCGCCGACGACTATTTCACCAAACCGCTGAATGTTTCCCTTTTCGAAGTCCGCCTGGCCGTGGCCGAACAGCGGGTTCGGAACATGCGGGAGAAGGAACGGACACGACTGGCGCTGGAGGCAAAGACCCGGGAGTTGGAGGCTCTGTTCCAGAATTTGGATGAGGTCTTCTTCTCCGTCGACCTGACTCAGGACGAGTTGATCCAGGTATCTCCTGCCGTGCGGGAGCTACTTGGAGTCCCCCCCTCGGCCCTCATGGGTGACCGGGGGGGGTGGAAGGTTTTCCTCCTTCCGCCCGAGTTGGCCGAGGCGGCGGACCTTCCCCAACTCCTCACATCCTCCACCGACCTCACCTTCGAATACGAGACCATCCGACCGGATGGGGAATCTCGTTGGGTGAAATCAGCGCTGAAACCCGGGTTTTCGCCAAACGGAGACCTGATCAGGTTGGACGGAATTCTCTCGGATCTCACCGCTCGCAGGGTGGTTGAGCAAGAACTCTCCGCCAGGAATCAGGAGCTCCTTACCCTTTATCGAGTCTCTGAGATCACCCTCATCACGCCCGATCCCAAGCGGGCGTTTCAGGCCGTTCTGAAAGAGGTAAAAGAAGCCACCGGATTCCCCATGGGTTTCCTGGAACAGCTGGACAGGGAAAATGACCGGCTGGTCATGATCGAGGCCGAGGGTTTGGATCTTCCTGGAGAAAAGCCGGTTGAAACCCCACTCCACCAGAGCCTCGCCGGAATCGCAGTGGAGAACCGAAAGCCCCTGGCCGTGGAGGATGCCCGGGACCACCCCCGGTTCCGGAGCGACTTTCTTCGGAGGCAGAACCTGCGCTCCTATGTGGGTTTTCCCCTGGTCGCTTCGGGCCAGGTACACGGAGTGCTCTCCCTGGCCGATTCCAAGGTCCGTGAGATTCCTCTGCGGCTCCTCCGGTGGGGAGAGAGCCTGGCCAATTCCCTCGCCCTCTTCGTAGAACGTGTCGAGGCCGAAGCGGCCCTCACGGCAGGGGAAAAAGGGGCCCGGGCCCTGGCTGCCCAACTGCAGGCGGCCAACCAGGAACTCGAAGCCTTCGCCTACTCGGTGTCTCACGACCTGAGGGCCCCTCTCCGGACCATGCAAGGGTTCGCACACGCCCTTATTCAGGAGCACGGAAGCGGGCTCCCCCCACAGGCGAGGGACTTTGTGGACCGGATCGTCGCGTCCGGGCGCCAGTCAGAAGATCTGATCCGAGACCTCCTGGCCTATAGCCGGATGACCTTCGAAGAGCTGGAACTCCAGGAAGTCGATTTGGGTCAGGTCGTAACCGACGCCCGAGAACAGGTCGCCGCCGACCTGGCCGAACGGGGAGCGACCTTAGACCTGCCAGAAACGCTCCCGGTGGTTGTGGCACATCACACGACTCTGGTTCAGATCCTGGCCAACTTGCTTTCTAACGCGGTCAAATTCGTCCCGGAAGACCAGGCGCCGACCATCATCCTGGGATGTGAAGAGAGGGAATCGGAAGACCGAGTTCACCTCTGGGTCGAGGACAACGGCGTCGGGATTCCCGAAGAAGACAAGGAACGGGTGTTCAAGGTGTTCGAGCGCCTGGATGGGGAGTTGGAGCGCCCCGGAACCGGAATCGGCCTGGCCATCGTCCGCCGGGGGGTCCAACGGATCGGAGGGGAGGTCGGCGTCGAATCCAAGCCCGGGAAAGGGAGCCGTTTCTGGTTGGACCTACCCAAGAGCCAGGCCAGGAACTGGAACCCCTGGGGCGGAAGACGAACCCGGGGGGGTGCAGAAGGATAGCTGGTTCCAGGACGGAGTAAGGGGTTAGGGAGATGGAGAAAGAGGAGAGGGGGGCAGTGCCCCCCTCTCCTCTTGTTCTCAGCGTTGGATGCTGACGGTGAGTCCCCGCCTAACCTCCGATCAAACGAATGGAGCCGGAGCCGGTATCCACGGAGATGCTCCCCCGGCCGTCGCCCAGGACCCCTCGCATATAGTTCCGCTTGATGGTATGCACCTCCAGGGGAAGATCCAGGTCGATTCCGCCGCTCCCGGTGTCCACTTCAACCTCGGCACCCAGGTTGGCCGGAACCCGGATCAAAACACTCCCGGACCCGGTATCGATGACGACCTCCTCCACGTCTTCAAGGAGTTCCAACTCCACCCTTCCGCTTCCTGTGTCGAGGAGGACCTCGGGGGCCGCGACCCGGGAAAGGATCATCTGCCCCGATCCCGTATCGACACGGAGATACGAAGCGGAGACGCCGTCTCCCCGGACTGACCCGCTTCCTGTGTCCACGTCGACCTCCCCGCCCCGGATCCCCGACAACTCGACGGCGCCCGATCCGGTGTCGACGAGAAGGTCTCCCTCGAAATCACCCACAGTGACGGTGCCGGAGCCGGTATCCACGTTCAGGCTTCCGCTGCCGCCCCGTGCATGGACTGCTCCAGAGCCGGTATCGATTCTGAGGTCCCCATCCACGGCTCCAACCGAGGTTTCCCCAACGGCAAGGTAAACCGCCAGATCCTTCCCCCTCGGTACCCGGATGACCAGGTCCGCCCAGGCCTCCATCCCACCCCCGGAGCCCCGGATCTCGACCTCGTTTCGCCGTCCACTGGACCGGTCCCCGAAAGTACCATCGGCCGAGACCCTCATCTGAGTCCGGGAACGCCGCCCCATCTCAGGATAGACCACCTCGTCGCTGGGGTAGCGAACGATGAGGGCCTGGCGCCCGTCCACCTCTCTGACGTCCACCTCGAGCATCCGTGCGTCGTCGCCCCCTCTGGTGATCTGCACCGTCACGTCCGAGCCAGAGCCTGGAACAACTTCCATCGTCCCGGCAAGGTTGTAGATGGACACCTCACTCCCGGAGACGTCGAAGCTTTCTGTTTCCTGCGCCCCCAGGGTCCAGGGAAGAGCCAGAAGGGCAGCGGCCGGCAGGAAGGAGGAGGGTCGCCTCCAAAATTCGGGTCGATTCTCTCGCATGGTTCCTTTCACCTTTTCTATGGGGCCTCGTCGAACACCGACGAAACCGGTCCTTGGTTCTTTGGTCTTTTGTTTCCCGGCTCCGTGGCAGGATCAGGAGCCCATCTACCGGAATTGCCCCGGCGTAGCGTGACCTCCCCATCGAAGGCCTCCAGAAGGACTTGTGAGCCCCCCTCCCCGATGGTGAACTGAAGATCCTTCCCAGAGTGGAAGCTCTTGGTCCGAATGGGGAAGTCGGAGTCAAATTCACCCTCGTAAACCAGGACGGTAACATCCGCATCTACCGGAGGTTCCAGCACCAGGCCAAGCTCCCCCCCATGGGAGCGGAAGGCGTAGGTACCTCCCGGCAGGAACCGCCCTTGGAAGTCCACATCTCCATCCGTGGTTCGGGCTTCGATGTCCTGGGCCACCACGGCTGACAGGCTGATGTCGCCGGAGACCGTCTCCAGGACCAGATCTGCTCCACACGCTTCGATGGAAATGTCGTCGTGCCCCGTCTTCAGGCGGGCATAGCCCTCGAGAGCTACCGCATCGATGGAGCCCTCGACCGTTGAGGCCTCGATGGTCCCGGCGATATCCGCCAGTTCCAGGTCCCCTTTCAGTGCCCTGATCCGGACATGGCTCCTGAGCCCACGGATCCCCACGTCGACCTTGGGGCCAGAGATGTCAAGATCGATCCAGGAAGGCACCCGGAGGGTCAGATCCTCCGTACGGTTCCGCCTCTTCCGGTCCAGCACCTCCAACAGGATTTCTTGTCCCGCTCGGGCCGTTCGGAAGGTCAGCGATCCCTCGGAATCGGCAGAAGCGAACACCTCATCCCGATCCCAAACCTCCACCTCTACGGCCCCGGAGAAATTCCGGAGCACCAATTCGTCCCCCCGCCTCACCTGGAAGACGGTATCCGGTGCGGAAGTGGGAGTGCCGAGGAGAAGGACCGAAAGAAGGATCTCTAACATGGCTTCAGCTCATGGCGACCACGAATGACGTGGCCTCTCGGAGGTAATCAGCCTTCGCGGATACGGAGCGGGCGAGGTGGGCTTCGAGGAAGGGATTCTCCGGGTCGGATTCCAGCGCCCTGAGCGATTCACGGATGGCCTGGTCGATGACCCCCAGATTCTCCTCCAGCACCCCCGCCGTGGCCGGATCCAATCTGCCCTTGTGTTGAGCCAGCAAGGACTCCAGCCGCCCAACCTCCGCGGCAACCTCTCCCAGCACCGGGCTGACACTGGTCAACATCTCCACCATGGGGACCCTTTCCTCAAGCACCACCGGTTCCGGTTCCGGACGGCTTCCGGAAACAGAAGCGCCTGCAACTCCCGAAAGGAGGGCCAGAACGATCCCCGCTGCGGCAGCCTGTGGATAGGAAAGACGGATCCCTCGGCGCGGGGCGCTGGAAAGCGCAGGCCCTGGGGCGGGGTGGAGGGCGATGACCTGGGCGTCTTCCTCCCCACCGGCTCGGATGCTCCGAGAGATCTCCGGCCAGAGATCCCTCTCCGGGGATCCATCAGGAAGGGCTCCTGCCCGCCGTTGGACCTCTGAAAGCTCCCTGAGGAGGAGAGCGCAACGGTCACACGCTCGGAGATGAGCCTCCAGCTCTTCGGCTTCGGGCGGGGAGAGCTCTCCGTCCAGATATTCCGACAACAACTCGGGTTTCGGGTGATTCATGTTCTTGTCCTCAATTCAGGTACTCCCTGAGGATCATCCGTGCTCTATGCAGTTGGGACTTGGAGGTCCCAGGACTGATGCCCATCATCTTACCAATCTCAGCATGCGGGTACCCCTCTATCTCGAAAAGCACGAAGACCTCCCGGGCTCCTTCGGGCAGCTTTTGAATCCCGGCTTCAAAATCCAGGCGAAGTCCAGCCGGAGCCCCCCTCGAGGCGACCCTCTCGAGCATCTGGTCACCCCCAACCTGCCGTTCGGCCCGGCGGCGGATGGTCTGCCGTCGGGAGAGGATGAAGTTCACGGCCAACCGATAGAGCCAGGTCCCGAAAGAGGCGTCTCCTCTGTATGTGGCCAACTTCTGCCAGGCCCGAACGAACACCTCCTGCGTCAGATCTTCGGCCCATTGGGGCCCCGCCATCCGCAAGGCCAGGGAGAACACCCGGCCGTGATGGGCCCGGTAGAGCCGTTCGAAGGCCCGCTGGTCACCCCTGCGTGCCAGCTCGACTTCAGCTCGATCCTCTGTCGCCCTTCCGCTTACCCGGGGCTTAATGGCTGCTCCTCCAGAACGCTTGTCTGTCTCAACCTGCTTTGACGGCTTGTCTGAGAAAAAGGTTCGAACCTGAAATCGGGCCAACCCAAATGCACAAGCCTCCCCGTTGGAGGTGACAGTGTCCTTGCATTGGCCTTCCACCCATGGCACCATGTCCTATCTTCGCACTGTCCCCCTGATGGAGCAGGATACATGGAAGTACAACCCATCGATATCACTTCGGTCATTGCCGTGATCATGGGGATCTCGGTCGTTCTGATCCCGGTCATCGGCCTTACGGCCCGCTTTGCCCTCAAACCGACGGTGGAAGCTCTCTCCAGGATTTTCGAAGGCCGCGGGAAGGACGAGACCGTGTTGATGTTGGAGCGTCGGGTTGCCCTCCTGGAACAGCAAGTAGATGCCGTCGAAGGATCAATGAATCGACTGGCTGAGACCACCCACTTCGATTCGCAACTTCGAAGTGGGGAGCCGACGGAGGAATGACCCGAGGGCCATCCCAGATCTTTCCATTCCCTGCATGGGACCACGACCGAAAACCATGACCCAATCCCGTCAACCCCAGATCATCGCGCATCGAGGTTATAGCGCGGTGGCCCCAGAGAACACGATGGCAGCCCTGGGGGCGGCCCTCACCGCCGGTGCCGACTCCATCGAATTTGATGTGCAGACTGCAGGGTGCGGCACTCCCGTTCTATTTCATGATCCAATGCTGGGACGGACCACCAACGGTGTTGGCCCCCTGAGCCGCCGTCCCTTAGGATTGTTGAAATCTCTGGACGCAGGCAGCTGGTTCGCACCAGACTTCCGGGACCAGAAGATTCCGACCCAGGAGGAGGCCCTTTTGTACCTGGCTGGCCGGGTCGGTCAGGTATACCAGGACATCAAAGGCTACCGTGAACTGGAAGACCTGGATCGAATGGCGGAGATCACCCGACAGACCGGCCTAGCCGAGGGGACCGTCTTCGTTTCTTCCGACTGGGTCGTCATGAACCGCCTCCGAGAGGCCGCCCCCACTGTCCGACGGGCCTACCTCGTGGACAATCTGGAAGCGCTCCCGGAGGCCATCGACCGGGCAGCGGTAGATGAGGGGTCGCTCCTGAGCCTGAGGATCGATCTCTGCCTCGACAATCCCGACAGGGTCAGGGAAGCGCAGGAGGCCGGAGTAGATCTCGTGACCTGGACAGTGAATACCCCCGAGGAGGCCGCTGAGGCTTTGGATCTGGGGATCTACCGTTTTACCACGGACGAGGTGGAGAAGCTTCTGAGCTGGAAAGCGTCACTTCCCTGACCGTCAGGCCTCCACCGAGGATTCGGTGGAGGAATCCACCGACTCGGAGACTTCACTCCTGGCTTCGGTGGTTCGCAGTGGGAGGCGGAAGAAGAAGGTACTACCGGTTCCTACTTCACTTTCCACCCATACCTGCCCCCCGTGGGCTTCCACCAACCCCTTCACGATGGACAGGCCCAACCCCGCCCCACGCTTGTCCCTCCGACTTACCTGCCAGAAGCGGTCGAAGAGCCTCTCCTCATCGGCCGGTTCGATTCCGATCCCGGTGTCGGAGACCCAGAAGAGGATCCCCCCATCCTCAGGCTCTTCTCGGGCACCGATCTCCACCACTCCACCTTCGGTACAGAACTTCAAGGCGTTGTCCACCAGATTCGAAAGGACCTGGTGGACCCGGTCCCGGTCGCCCCATCCCTGGGAATAGGGATCGGGAAACCGGCTGTAAAGGCGGACGCCCGCGTCCCGGGCCCGGTCCCGATGGATCAGAACGATCTCGTCCAAGAGCTCCTGGAGATGGAATTGAGTAGCCGCCACTCTCAGGGCCCCGGCCTCCATTCGAGCAACATCCAGAAGATCCTGGATGAGGCGGTTCATTCGCCCTGCAGCCCGCTTCACAAGGGTGAGCTGCTCCCTTCGTTTTTCTTCCGACAACCGGAGCTCCAAGAGGAGACTCGCTGCAGAGAAGATGGTGCCCACCGGATTGCGTAGGTCATGAGAGACGACTGCCAGGACTTCGTCTCTCGCTTGAACCGCCTGCCGCAGGCTCGCCTCGGCCGCCCGGGTATTGGTCATGTCCGTGAAAGTCAGGACGGCACCCAGGATCTCCTTCCCATCCTTCAAGGGACGGACTGAGATCTGCACAGGGAACGCCACCTGTCTCGCCCCCCAGAGGATCTCGTTTCGACCCGAGACCGGGACGCCGGTCTCAAGGGCCCGCATGACAACGCATTCGCCCCGGGACAGCGGGGTTCCATCCTCTTTGGTGTGATGGAGGAGTTCGTGGACGTCCCGACCCACCACCAGGCGGGTGGGGTACCCCAGGAGCTCCGCACCTGCCCGGTTCAAAAACCGGCATCGTCCTGAGCGATCCATTCCCACCACCCCGTCACCGGTGGCCGCAAGGAGGGCATCGGCCTCCCTCCGTGCCCGTGTCGCCGCCCACCGCAGCGCCTCCGACTCCCTCATCCAAGCTCGAAGCTTCCAGAGAAGAGAAAAGAGGACCGCAAGAGGAGCGAGAAGCCCGAAGACGATAAGGAACCGACTGATGAGGGCCTGGAGGTCCCGTCTCTGTCCGATCTCCCCCAGGCGAAGCGAGGTCTGGGCGGAAAGAGCCTCTCGAAGAGCCCGGGTCACCGAGAAGATCTCATAGACCCTCCCACGCTCTTCGTCCCAGTTCTGGAGGAACGTCCCCCGATCGATCCCCCCCTCGTTCAGCACCTCCTCGATACGAAGATTCCAACCGAAAGACATATCCCCGACCCGAGTGGCCAGGTCCCACGACCGTCGCTCCGACTCCGCCCCCTCAACGGCATCCATCTGGTCGAGGAGTGTGCGGAGGTGATCGGTAGCCCGTTCCTCGGCCCGGTACGCCTCCCGATATTGCTGGCGAAAACGGGGGTCTCCGGAGATGAGAAAGGCCTCGACGGCGGCCAGGCGCTTGGTCTGGTTCAGCTCGATCTCTGCGGCATCCCGCTCAGCGGGCTCCAGGACCTCTCGAATGAGGGTTTGGAGCTCACTCACTCCACGGTTCAGGAAGGCGGGAACAAGGGCCAGGGCCACGATGGTGGCAAAGAGGAAGACAAAGGAGAGGACAGTGGCCCGCCACGCACGTTCCTCGTCCTCCGGAACCCCGGGGGCCGGGGCGTCCCAGGGCATGGGGGCCGGCCCAGGGTGGGCACGGGGGGGACGAGAGGATTTGCGTGAGGGCATGGCTAGACCTTGAAAAACACGCCTCTCCGGAAGAGGACCCACATCAGGCCCAACCAGAATAGGACGTACCCGAGCGCAAATGCCAGGGACCCGTTTACCGGCCCGGCCCAGGAGGCCAGGAGGTTCTGGTAGAGCCAAGCCTTCACCGACTCTCCACCTTCCCCGATCCGCCACATCCCCATCAGCTTAGCGAGAAGACCGGAAGCTACAAAGACGGCGATGGCATTCATCCCGTAGACGACAAAGGGCTTCGCCCAACCCTTCCAACCTCTGACCTCCATCAGCCAGAACATGGTTGCCAGAAGTACCGATGCTGCCCCTGCGGTGAAGACCACATAGGAGCTGGTCCAGATCCCCTTGTTGATGGGGAACACCAGCCCCCAAGCGCTACCCAGAGCCACCGCAGCAAGCCCGACTCCCAGGAGTCCAACGGTTACCCGGGTCCGACTCTCCCCACCCCGGATCCACTCTCCGGCAAAGATCCCCAGAAGGGTGGTCCCCATGGCCGGAAGGGTGCTCAGGAGGCCCTCTGGGTCCCACATCTCCCGCCAAAGGTGATCCCCCAGGAGAAGGCGATCCAGATAGGCTCCCAGGTTCCCTTCGGGAGAAAGGTCCCCGGGCCCGAACCCAGGAACCGGAACGAGTGTCAGGAGCGCCCAATACCCCAGGAGAAGAGAAATCAAAAGGGCGCCTCTGGCCTTCCTGTGAAGGAACAGATAAGTGGGCGCCGCCAGGAGGTACACCACACCGATCCTCTGGAGGACGCCCATGATTCTGAGGTTCAGGATGTCGAAGCGGGGGAAGGCCGCCATGAAGAGGCCGAGTCCGAACAGGATGACCGATCGCCGGCCAATGTGCTTCAGAAGCTCCCTCCGGGAATCTCCCCTTCCCAATCGCTTTCCGAAGGAGAAGGGTATGGAGACTCCCACGATGAACAAGAAAAATGGGAAGATCAGGTCAGTGGGTGTCCACCCATGCCATTCGGCATGCAGGAGGGGGGGATAGACGTGACTCCAGCTTCCAGGGTTGTTGACCAGGATCATCCCCGCGATGGTCAGGCCCCGGAAGGCATCGAGGGACTCCAGGCGGCCCCCCGTAGAGGGATCCGGGTTCACAGTTCGGCTCCCGGCAGGCCAAGGACCTCAGCCACAAAATCGGCCAGGAGGGGGATCATCTGGGGGTCCCGCAGAGAGAAGACTCGGACGGGGAGATCGAGCTCCGTGTCGTCGGTGACCACCGCAAGGGTCGGCCCTGCCTCTGGGTCCTCCAGAAGAAATAGAGGCCCTGAGTGGGACCCTCCCCGATACACCTCGATCTTGGGTTCCGGCGAGGATTTGAAACCTTCCGCAAGAACCACTTCCGCATCCCAGAGGAACCGATGGACAACCTCGGAGAGGGACATCTCCTCTCTGGGCCACCCCCCCACCACGGCAAAGTCCCTGGCCCCAACCATCACCGTACGGCGGGCGCCGCCTTCATGCCGATGCCTCCAGGAATCCTTCCCTGGCTGGTCCAGGCGAAAGCCATGCCCGTGCTTGACAGTCATGACCCGAAAGCCCC
>CBDUAX010000046.1:0-14472 GCA_965365235.1 uncultured bacterium | reverse complement strand
CCCCGGCGCGCCGTCCGGAAGACGCGTGCCGCGCCGTACCCGGCGACGGTGTCCGGATCGGCGGCGGTCTCTCCCGCGGAGACCAGCAGGACCTCCGGTCTCAGAGCGCGGCCCAGCGTGGGGGCGGCCGAACAGGATGCGCCAGCGACTGAAGCGGCGCCTGCACAACCGGTAGCGCCAGCACCTCGGCCAAAACCAGCGCAAACATCCGTATCCGCACCTGAAGCCGGTGATATAGGATCGGATAATGATGCCAAAAAGATCTTACGTGCAACCCAGGACACCGTGCGCAAGGTTTCGAGTTACTGGCTGGAGAAAAAATTATCGGATCACCATAAATCCGCCACCCCCGATGTTCCCCGCCGTGGGGTGCACCACGGCCAGGGCAAAACCCGTGGCGATGGCGGCGTCCACAGCATTCCCACCGGCCCGCAAGATCTCCGCCCCTACCGCGCTGGCGATCAGGTTCGAAGAAACCACCATCCCGGCGGGAGCTTCCTGTGTTTCGTGTCCGCCCACCAGAGGACCAGGGGCGTTCCCCTGAGCGGTTTCGCAGGCCGGGAAGAGAAGCGTGAGCCCCAACACCAGGAGGAGAGAAAGGAGGCCGGAGGTAGAGGAGGAACCGAGTGACCGATTTCGCATGGTGGATTCCGTTCAGGTGGCCCCGGGGCTGTGCCGAGGACCAGAGTAAAGGAGTCGGAGTTCGCCCAACCGGTAAAAAAGAGGGGGGGCGGCCCCATTTCGGCAAGCCGCCCCCCAGGATTCCCGCATCTCGACTCGGCCACGTGGGGCCGTCTCGGTCCTACCGTCCTGGAACTCCTACTCTCCTCGAATAATCTTCGTGTCGGGCCGGAATACCACCCAGGCGAACCAGAAGTGGTTTCCATGGGCGATGGGTTCCAACCGCTCTCCGGTCAGCGATCCCTCGATGGCGTCGCCAGATAACGTCCAAGTCGATCCCGTCTCCCGGTCCCGAAACCGCCCCTCCCCGACAGCCCGGAAGGTCAGGGCACGCCCACCCACCAGGGTGGAGTAGACAGCCGTGGATCCCACGTCCCGCCCCCAGGCAATTCGTTCGGCATCCAGAGCGCTGGACGTCCCGGCGGCCCAGAAGACCACCAATGGCTCCCCATCGCGGGTCAGTTCGAGGACCTTCTTTTCCCTCATGACAGAAAAGGGGATGGCCCGGGGCGCCTCCCCGCCATCGAGGGCGACCACTCTCTCCATGGCCGGCAGGCGATCATCCTCCTCGGCTTGAAAAAAGGAGGGAAACGGGCCTTGGCGGTCGTACCCGCGATAGGGATTCTGTCCGTACGGACGACGGTGGCCGGTCTCCCTGGAGAGAACAGACGCCCCTTCCATCTGCTCCTTCACCTCCTGCCAGTTCAAAACCGGCGCCGGAATCAGAGACAACTGTCTCCCGGCGTACGTCCCCACGATCCCCTCACCCGTGGCCTGCTGCCACCAACTCTCCGTTTGCCGGTCGTACATCACCATGTCCGAATGGCGGAGTCGCCCCGTGGTGCCAAAGTCCAGGACCATCCCATCGAACACTCGGTTGAATGCCAGGGTGGTGTTGCAGAGGGGGCAGAAGGTGACGGAGACCGGTACACCGCCCACTTCATCGTTCACGATCTCGTGCCAGATGAGGATTTGAAGGGGATAGACCTTGACCTCATCCTCGATCCTCACCACGGCCACGGGGTCCTCATCCGCCAACCACTCGTCCGCTTCATGAACCGGGACAAAAACCGGGCGATCCAGGGCCGGGATCCCATCTTTAGGCGGCCCACCGGATACGATTTCATCCAAGGGGACGGTGCTCCGGGAGAAGTCCGTCCTCCAGCTTTCTTCCGTCGCTTGTGCCTTGATGTCAGCGGGGGGGAAGAACCCCGAGAACATGCCCGCGAGGGAAAAGAGAAACAGCTTCCTGAACAAGAAAAGCCTCCTGCGTTGGCAAAAGACACCGCCGGTCGGCGCGTGCACTGAGCCAACGCAGGAGACTCCGAGGAGGTTCCCTCAGTCCCCTGCTGCCACCGCCGGTGCCCCGGCCTCGGACCGGAAGAACACTTCCTCCGGAGGCACGTTTGGCTTCCGGAGAGACCGGAAGGCCTCGACGACCATGAGAGAGCCCAGGACGAAGAGGAACATCGAGATCCCCCGGACAGGGGCCGCCGTGGTGGAGGAGAGGACGAGCATGACCGTGGCCGTCAACGTCATCCCCACCATGAAGACCATGGGAAGGCCGGCGAACATCCACGATCTCCCGGTCCGCTTCAACCAGACCGTCACCGCCAACAGGGCCAACCCGGCCAGAAGCTGGTTGGTGGCTCCGAAAACGGGCCAGATGGCCCGCCAGACCGGAATTACCTGGCCGGTGGGTGTCGTGTAGGTCATGAACGCCATCACCGCCGGAAGGGCCAGGGTGATGATGGTGGCGGTCCATCGGACCCGAGCCACGGCGTTGTCCCAGCCGAAGAATTCCTGCAACACATACCGGGCGAGGCGGGTGCAGGTGTCCAGCGTCGTGAGGAGGAAGGTGGAGAGGGCAAGGAGGCCAAGCATGGTGCCAAATTGTTGGGGCACACCCAAGGCCCCGAAGAAGCGCCCGATTCCGGCCGCGAAGAGGCCGACCGGGTCCCCTCTGAGGGCTTCCGCTCCGAAAGTCAGGCCCATGACGGTACCGAGGGCGATGATGGCCACCACCCCCTCCACAAGCATCCCACCGTACCCAATTCGCCTGGCATCGGTCTCACAACGAAGCTGTTTGGCGGTGGTCCCGGAAGAAACGATGGAGTGGAACCCGCTACAGGCCCCACAGGCCACGGTAATGAACAGGATCGGGAAGAGCGGGCCCAGGTGAGCGATCTCCTGGAAGACCGGGTTGGCCGGGTTCACCAGAGCCGGCCAGGTAACCGAGATCCCCCCCGAAAGAGTCCCCACCAGAATTCCCAGACCCCCTCCCAGGACCGTGAGGTAGAGGAGGAAGCTGGAGAGGTAGTCCCGGGGTTGGAGGAGAATCCACACCGGGGTCACAGAGGCGATGAGGCAGTAGGCCAGAAGGAGAAAAACCCACATGTGTTTCGGATCGGCGAAGAATGCAGGGATGTAGCTTCCATCGGAGTGGATCTGAGATGACAACCCGATGGCCAGGAGTAGGGCGGGAACAAAGATCAGCGTGGAGACCCAGACCGGGATTTTTGTACGGTTGTTGATGATCCCCAGGAGAATGGCCAGGAGAATGAAGATCCCGCTGGCCACCGCCACTCCCGAGCCCTGAGCGGTTTCGGCCCCCGACGCGTCCCGGGCATCGATAAAGCTCACTGCCGTCAGGTCCATGAAGACCACGATCACATAGATCATGGTGAACCAGATGAACACCATGAAAAGCCGGAAGGAGAATGGCGTCATATAGTCCTTCGCCAACTCCGCCACGGACCGCGCTTTGTGACGGATGGATGCCACCATGGACCCGAAGTCGTGAACACCACCCACGAAGATGGAGCCCAGGATGATCCAGATGACGGCCGGGAGCCAGCCAAAAAATAAGGCAGCCAGAATGGGCCCTACGATGGGCCCTGCACCGGCAATGGAGCTGAAATGGTGCCCGAAGAGGACCGGAGTTCGAGCCGGAACATAGTCGGTCCCGTCATACAGATACTCCGAGGGAACGGAATGCTCGTCATCCAGAGAGAACTTCCCGGCAATCCAGGATCCGTACACCCGATAGGCGACCAGGAAGAGCGCGATGGCACTGAAAAGGATGACGGCCAGCATACGCCTGCCTCCTCAAAGATGGGATGGGCCGAGGTACCGTTCAGGGGAAGCAATAGCAGCCGAAGGGTGTTCCTTCAAGTTCGGGAGGGCCGGGCCGAACCGCTTAGAGGAGGTAACCCCCGTCCACCGGGATCACCACACCGGTGAGGTGCCTGGCCCCTTCTGAGCAGAGAAAGATGACGACGCTGGCCACGTCACTGGGGTCTCCCAGGCGCCCGAGAACACTCTTTTCTCTGGCCCGATCAAGGATCTCGGCAGGCACCCGTTCGGTGAGGCGGGTCGTACGAATGTACCCCGGCGCTACCGCGTTCACATTCACGTTGGATGGGCCCAACTCTACTGCCGCGCTGCGAGTCAATCCGATGACTCCGGCCTTGGAAGAGATGTAGTTCGCCAGACCGAACTCCCCTCGGACCCCGTGAACCGATGCGACATTCACGATCTTCCCCCACTCCTGTGCTCGGAAATAGGGTGCAGCGGCGCGAATGAAGTAGAAAGCCCCGCTGAGATTGGTGTCCAGGACGTCTTTCCACTCCTCGTCGGTCATCCGCCAAAGGGCGCCGTCTCGTCCGATACCGGCATTGTTCACCAGGAAGTGCAGGCTACCCAGCTCCTCTACGGCCTCCTCGACAAAGGCCGTGACCCCTTCCGGATCCCGGACGTCGCAGGCGCGACAGAAGACCCGGACGTCCATGCCTTCCAACTCGGCCACGGCGTCGTGGGCTTCGGTTCGTGACTCTGCCCCGGTATCCAGGAAATTGAATCCGATATGAACGCCGGCCCCGGCAAGCTCGAGGGCGATGGCTTTTCCGATCCCCCGGGAAGCTCCCGTGACGATTGCGACCCGACCGCGGAGGCCCCGAACGGTCTTCAGAGGAGCGGGTTCGGTTTCGATCCCCACCGCGTCCAAAAGCTCCTCCACCGCCTCCTCGTGGCTTTGGGGGAAAGCCTGGGCCACCCGGTCGTCCGACTTCTCGGAAGGGAAGCTGAAAGGGGAATCAGATTCTTGAGGCATTTCCCTCGTGAGTCCAAGAAGACGTCTTCAGGACCGGGGGTGTGGGGTAAAATACCCTGGGCCGTCCAAACCACCCGGCCCGGCGACACCCAAGGGTAGGGCCGCAACATGGCAGGACGCAACGAAAAGGATGAAAACCTGCGGTCAGCCTCACCGGAACCGCCGTCTACGCTCTGTCCTCTCCCTCCACACCGGCACCCACCCTGGGAACCGTGAAGAAGATGGTGGTTCCCTTCCCCAATTCACTCTCGGCCCATACGTCGCCGGCCATGGCCTGGACCAGATGTCGGACGATTGCCAACCCCAGGCCCGTACCCCCACCCTCCCTGGATCTGGCCGGATCGACTCGGTAGAAGCGCTCGAAGATGCGCGGGACGGCGGATGCCGGAATCCCGTTCCCGGTATCCTGGACCTCTACTTCCACTGTCTTCCCATACTCCTTGAGACGGAGGTTGATTTCCCCTCCCTCCGCCGTATAACGGATGGCGTTTTCTACCAGGTTCTTCAAGACCTGCTCGAGTCCTTGTTCATCCGCCAGAGCCAGGGCTGCACCTTCGATCTTCAATGAGACCTTTCGCTCCCCGGCCATACGGTCGAAATCGGAAATCACATCCTCGGCCAGGACCGTAACATCCACGATTTCCTTCCTGGCCACCCATCCACCGGACTCCAACCGAGACAGGTCCAGCAGATCATCTACCAGTCGCTGGAGGCGGAGCGTGTGTGAGCGAATGGACCGAAGCCACTCCTTCTGGAGATCCTCAGGGACCCCATCTTCCATGAGAGTTTCAGCAAACCCCCTCACGGCGGTGAGGGGGGTCTTCAGCTCGTGAGAGGCGTTGGCAACAAAGTCTCGCCTCACCGTCTCGAGCCGCCTGATCTCGGTGACATCGACGAAGGTTACGACCACTCCGCCAGCTTCAGTCGATCGAGCGGAGACCATGAGGTTCTTATCCCCCACGTCCACTTCCCGAGCCGAGAACGGCCGAGCCCCCACCTCCTGGAGAAGGGCCCGAACCCCCGGTTGGGTGACAAGGCTACCGATGGCCTCGGAGGCCACCGGTCTGGGCAGGCCGAGAAGATCGATGGCCGCCTGGTTGGCCCGAAGGATGTGGCCGTCTTCCGTCAGGGCCAGCACGGCTTCCCCCATGCAGTCGATGAGCGCCTGGATCTCGTCTCTCTCGGATTCAAGAACCGGGATCCGTCCTCCCAGCTCCTCTGTGATCCTGTTCACGGCATCGGCCAGCTCACTCAGCTCCCTGGTGGCGAGCGTTGTGGGTAGGCGCCGAGAGAAGTTCCCCGCAGACACACTCCGAGCACGGCGGGCGATAGTGTCGAGGGGCCGGCCCAGGGCCCTCCCTAGAAACCAGGTCAGAATCAATGCCAGGAGGCCGGCCGGGACCGCCATCCCCAAGGCTTGCCATGTTCGCTGCCGCACCACTCGATTCAGATCGGACAAGGGCATCGCGAGATGGAGCACACGCTCCTGACCGGAGACCGTCACCCTGGCGGCGGCGGAGAGAGCATCTCCTTCCCCCCCGGCTCCACTCCTGTGGTCGAGGCCGAAGCCCTCCTCCAACGCCCTGCGGAACTCGGGGGTTTCGGGAAGGCCGGAACCCCCGCCTCCGGGATTGAGCGAGTAGCCGCCGACTCCCACGACCTGGCCTTCGGGTGTGAGGAGGGTGACGGGGTACCCGAGCTGCCGGGAAAGGAGATCAACGGTCACTGCAGGGTCGGTGGCGGATTCAAGGAGAAAAGCCGCTACTTCCATCTCTCGCCGGAGCTCTCCCTGACGGGCCAGGAGGAGATCATTGCGGAACCCTCTATTGGAGACGAGAGCCTGCCCTATCACCAGGCACGCGGCAAATCCCAGAAGGGAGCCGAAGAGAAGACGGCGGACCGTCAACGGCCCTCCTCCGGAACTGTGAATCTGTAGCCGAATCCTCGCACGGTCTCGACCCAATCTCCAACCCGGCCCAATTTGGCCCTCAGGCGCCTCACATGCATATCCACCGTGCGGGTCTGGATTCGATCAGACACGTGAGCCTCCAGGCCCCACGCCCGCTCGAGAAGCTTTTGTCTACTCTGGGTTTGTCCAGGCCGTTCAACCATGGATTGGAGGAGGCGGAACTCGGTAGGAGTGAATTGGAGTTCCTCCCCGTCCAGAAAAACCTGATGTGCGCTCAGGTCCACCGAGAGGGGCCCGGCTTTCAAGACCCTCTTTCCAAGCTCAGGCGCCGGTTCCCGGGATCGCCTGAGGATGGCCTGGACCCGAAGCACGAGTTCCCTCGGACTGAAGGGCTTCGTCAGATAGTCGTCGGCACCCAACTCAAACCCGGCGATTCGGTCCTCCTGTTCCTTCTTCGCAGTAAGGACGAGAATCGGAACAGAACTTGTCTCGGGGTCCCTCCGGAGGGCCTCGAGGACTTCATCTCCCGACACGCCCGGGAGCATGCGGTCCAGAACCACGAGGTCCGGGGTTTCCCGCCCCACGGCCGCCAGAGCTTCCGTTCCTGTCGAGGCCGTTTCGACCCTGAAACCCTCCCGCGTCAGTTGGAAAGCGATGAGGGCAGCGATATCCGGTTCATCTTCGACAACAAGAACCCTTTGGGCTCCCTGGCTGGCTTGGGCAGCTGGCGTCATTGGGCTTTTAGATTGGGATCCGAAGTTTTGGATTCCCCCTGGGGGATTTACGACAAAGGACAGGCTTCGGTCCAAGATCGCAACCGACCTCGTATTTGACGAACGTTTCGCAAAGGGTCGCGCCACAAGAGTGAATCCATTTTGGGCAATGAAGGAGGGACGGACCCGACGGAGAGGTCCGGGCCTGGATAACGGAAGCAAGAGAGAGGAAGGCGAGATGACGGACTCCTTATCTCACACGGTGCCGGGGCTGGAGGAGGCAAGGCGGATTCTCCTTGAATGGGACTCCTGGGTCCTGGACACCCAAAAGCAGATCACCGCCATCCCAGCTCCGCCTTATGGTGAGGACAGACGCGCCGAGTTTCTGGTTGCCCTCTTCAAGGAAGTCGGGCTCGTTGGGGTTGGGAAGGACAAGGAGGGCAATGTCCTGGGAAGCCTCCCCGGACCCGATGTCGATTCCCCTCTCATCCTCTCCGCACATCTGGACACGGTATTCCCCGCCGGGACGGATGTGGAGCCGAGGGAAGCGGAAGGGGTAATCCGGGCCCCGGGAATCGCCGATGACGGCCGGGGGTTGGCCGCGCTTCTCGCCCTGGCCCGGGTAATGGTGGAGACGGACTTCCCTCGACCTTGCCCCATCCTCTTCGTGGGCACCGTGGGCGAGGAGGGGGAAGGGAATCTCAGAGGCGTGCGCTACCTATTCCGACCCGGCGGGCCTGGGCGAGAGGCTCGAGGGTTCGTCTCCCTGGACGGGGTGGGCTTGGACAGGATCATCCTCCGAGGAGTTGGGTCCACCCGACTTCGGATCGGCCTCGAGGGCCCGGGGGGCCATTCCTGGATGGACTGGGGCCTCCCCAATCCTATCCATGCCCTGGGAGAGGTTGTGGGGGATCTGGAAACCCTCCCCCTCCCCTCCCTCCCTCGGACAACCGCCACGGTGGCCCGTTGGGGCGGCGGAAAGAGCATCAACGCCATCCCGGAAGAGGCGTGGATCGAGGTGGACCTTCGAAGCGAGGGGCCCGAAGAACTGAAGCGCCTGGAAGAAGCCCTCCTCCTTCGCTGCAACGCCGTCCTATCGAGGGCGGTGTCCAAGCGGACCGCAGGAAAAGTCGAACTTCGAATGGTCGTCTCCGAGATCGGCCGCCGTCCTGCCGGATCGACGCAGGAGGACTCGGCCCTGGTCCAGGCGGCCGTTCGAGCCACCGAAGCGCTGGGCGTGACCCCCAAGACCATCTCCTCATCCACCGACGCCAACGTTCCCATGGCCCTGGGAATCCCGGCCATAACCTTGGGGGCCGGGGGTCGGGCCGGCGGGATTCACACACTAGGAGAATGGTACTCGAACGAGCAGGGCCCCGAAGGAATCCTCAGGGCCCTGCTGACTGTGGCACTTCTAGGTTGAGGGAAGATCGTCCTCTGCTTCAGGCAGCGGCCGGGTTACTTCCCGATCTCGGAGTGGTCCAGCACGCTCAATGTGCCCGAGAAATGGCTGACTCTGGTATGTCCACCGATGATCGAGTCCCTCAACTCCGAGTCCTCCACCACTGCATTTGGACCGACGATGCAATCTCTGAGAGTGGAGTTCACGATCCTGGCTCCACGTTCCAGAGTGACATTCGGCCCCAGAGTGCTCCCCGCCAGCACCACACCTTCCTCGATCCGCACCGGTTCGGCCACTCTGCATGAGGCCACGTCCACCCCCGGGGCCACGCCACCCCTGGTGGTCGAAAGCAGGTGCCGATTGGTCTCCAGGAGCGTCTCGGGCTTTCCGCAGTCGTACCATCCCTCCACAGGGGCAGCCAGAAGCTTCGATCCTCGATCCACCATGAACTGGAAGGCATCCGTCAAGTAGAACTCCCCGGAGGGGCCGGGAGGGGATGCCAGAGTTCTGTTGATTCCTTCGAAGAGAAGCCGGTGATCCCGGATGTAGTAGAGACCGATATTCGCCAGCTTCGAGATGGGCTCACTGGGCTTTTCCACAATCTTGGTCATAGCGGAATCCTCATCCGTCACGATGACCCCGAAGCGCTGGTAGTCTTCCACCTCCTTGGCCCAGATCACACCGGCCCAGGCCGGATCCAGCCTATTGGCCAAACTGAGATCGGCATCGAACAAGGTGTCCACGAAGAGGATCAGGACCTCGTCGTCGATGAACGGCTCCGCCAACTTGACGGCACCGGCGGTACCGTCCTGAACCTCCTGGACCACATACTCCGGCCGAATGTTCGGGTACTCAACGGCCATATACTCCTTCACCACGTCTCCGAGGTATCCGATGACAAAAACGATCTCTTCAATGCCCAGGGCAGAAAGATCGTCGAGGATATAACTCATGACCGGCCTCCCGCCCACGCTCAGGAGAGGTTTGGGGGTGAGGTAGGTGTGGGGGCGAAGGCGGGTCCCTTTTCCGGCAAGAGGGATGACAGCTTTCATGGGCTCTTCTTCAACCGGGTTCAGATGGGTAATGGGTCGGATCAGCGCCGAGAGTATAGAAGAAATGGAAGGCCGGGAGCAACCGGGGTTCCCTCCACCAACCAGGTCGCTGCCTGGTAGATCCTGTATATATTGTTCTCACTCGGTCCCGGATTCCGGAGGACGGTCATGCGTTGTTCCCACGACAAGACAATGATCCAGCTCACATGGTGTGCGCTTTCCCTGGGTGCCTTTGTCCTTGCAGGGTGCGGTAAAGCCACGGCTCAACCGCTCCCCTCCCCCACCTCGGCTCAACGAACCGACGATAGAATGACTCAGGCCATGGAACAGGAATCGGAGAAGGGAACCATCCAGGTCACCGGCCAGGCTCAGATTCAGGTGCCGGCGGAGCAGGTCAGCATCAGCTTCTCCGTGGAGACCGAATCAGAGTCGGCCCAGGAGGCCTCAGCCACCAACGCGTCCAAGATGGAGGCCGTTGTGGCTGCCCTCAGGGCAGCTGGAGTGGAGGGCCTGGAGATCGAGACCTTTGGGTACTCCCTCAACCCGGAGTATCGGTATCCCAACCCCCAGGACCGCAGGCAACAAACCATCTCCGGGTACCGGGCCAGGAACAACATCCGGGTGACCGTCCCCGAGGTGGATGGGGCAGGAGAGATTCTCGACGTAGGGATCGGTGCGGGGGCGAATCGGGTCCTCAGCCTTCAGTTCCAGGCCGGCGACACCCGGGAGGCAAGGCTCGAAGCCCTCAGGCAGGCCGTGAGGACCGCCCGTGAAGAGGCGGAGGTCATCGCTGAAGCAATGGGTGTTTCACTGGGATCTCCCCTGGAGGTCAGGGGCGGGGCCACCCCTGGCGAGCCCCGGGTCCTGGCCCGTGCGGCGATGATGGAGGACATGGCCGCAGCCCGGACGCCCATTGAAGCCGGGAATCAAACGGTCTCGGCCAACGTCACGATCCTGTACCGAATCCTGGAGAAGACCCGTTGAGCCCTGCCCGGCTCTGGCTCGGTTTGTCCAAGAATCGAGCCGTTACCCACCCCAGGCATGACGATCCCACCCTCCGGGGAAGGACCTATGCCATCCCCTTTGCAGAGGTTTGGAAGGCCACCGTAGCACTTGCCTCCGGCGGATTGAGGGGGTGGACCCTGGTCCAGGCCGACGAGGATCTGGGGATTCTCGAGGCCGAATCGAAGTCTCTTCTCTTCCGGCTGGTAGGTGATGTTCGGGTGAAGGTGTCCCTGGACGAGTTCGGCCAAACCCGTGTCGACCTGATCTCGTCGTCTCGGGTGGGACGAGGCGATCTCGGTAAGAACGCCAGGAGGGTTCGGAAGTTTTTTCGGGTGTTGGACAAGAAGATCGGTGCGGGGCCCGGGACCATCCTGGACCCCACCATTTCGATTCTTCAGGGTGTAGTCCCCCTTCTCCTTCTCTTGGCCGCCTGCTCGCAAGGGGCGGAAACGCCTGGGGACACGGCGCTGCCTGGAAATGAGAATGCGGCCGCAGAACGAAACTTCCAGAGCCGGAGCTACGAAAGGCATATCGTGTTCCTGACCGAACAGGGCGACAGCACCATGGTCGTTCCCTGGTCGTTCACCGCCTCGACGCGACCCGAGGGGGTGGACCGGACGATCCGGGCCTGGCTGGCCCGAAGCGATACCTGGGATGGGTTTGTGTCCGAGGCCTGGGAAACCCCCTCCACCAGGGTTCCCTGGCAGATCCTACCCAGAGGCCAAGCCCGCATCATCGTAGGGCAAGGGAACGCGCTGGAACGGATTTTCTTCGAAGAGGGCGCCAGGCGATTGGAGGTTACTCTGGGAGAGCTGTTGGTGGAATGGTCAGGCCAGCGGGCCCAGACCTTCCGAATCCATCAGGGGGAAACCCTGCTGGCCAGTGGTGAGGTCGATGGTTTTGTCCTGGATATGGCGCGGGCCTGGACTGGGGAGGACGCACCACCAGGAGATTGGGCCTTCCTTCTGTCCGGGGATTCCCTCCAGATGGTCCTGGAGGACCTTTCGACTGAGGGGGGCCCGGAAGGGGGCGCCTTTTCGGCGTGGGTGCAGGAGGACACCCTGGATCGGCAGTGGGAAGAGTTACGGCTCCTCTGGACCGAGACCAGGGCCTTTGAACCGGCCCGGCGGGATGTTCCCATGAGTTGGGAACTCCGGTCCGACGGGGGTGAGGTTTCAGGGACCTTCCGCTCCGAGAGCCCATACCTGGAAGAGGGGGAAGGAGAGGGACCCATGTTGCCTGTGGACGCGCTTTTTCAGGTCTCCGGAACCCTTCTCCTGGACGGAAGAGAATTTCCGGTTCAGGGACTCATCCGTCACTACCAGCGCTGACCGTGTCCGACCAACTCCTCCAGGCAATTCTGACCATCGGTTTCGGGGCCTTGGCCGGCGGGATCACCAACACCGTCGCAATCTGGATGCTCTTCCACCCCTATGAAGCCCCGACCTTCTTCGGCCGGAAGGTGCGGATCTTTCAGGGAGCCATCCCCAAAAACCAGGCCCGTTTGGCCGCCGCGGTCGGAAAAACCGTCGGAACCCGGCTGCTCACAGAAGAGGACCTGACGCATACCTTCGCCGACCAGGAGTTCCGTGCGGCCTTCGACGACCGTCTCTCCCACTTCCTTGAAACGGTCCTGGAGCGGGAACGCGGCTCGATCCGAGAGCTCCTTCCGGAAGGGGTCATCGCGGAGCTGGAATCGATCCTGGATGAGGTGGTTGGGCTCGGGCTCGAACGGTTGCAGGAGTACCTCTCCTCGGAGCCCTTCGAGAGCTTCGCGGAGGAACGGGCGCGCGGTGTGGTGGATGCCGTGGCTAACGAGCCGGTGTCGGCCCTGCTTACACCGGCCCGCGAGGCCGCGTTGGAGGAGGCTGTCGGAGACTGGCTCGAGGGGGCGGTGGAGAGCGAGGGATTCAAGGACACGGTGGAGGACTATGTCGAGCGTGCCACCGCCAAGCTCCTGGAACCGGAGAAGACGTTCGAACAAGTCCTACCCCTGGGGTTGGTGGGCTCCCTGGAGAAGGCGGTCTCGTCCTATCTCCCGCTGGCGCTCCAGCGTCTGGGCCGTCTCTTGGAGGACCCTGAAGCCCGGGAGCGGTTCGAGCGCACCCTCCATGAGTTGTTCCACCGGTTCTTGCGGGACCTCAACTTCTACCAGAGGGTCGTGGCCCGGCTCATCGTTACCGAGGAGACGGTGGACCGGGTCCTGGACACCATCGAGGCCGAAGGTGCCGAGAGGCTCTCGGAAATGCTCCGTGAACAGGCGATCCAGGATGCCATGGCCCGGGGTGTCAACGACGCCATCGTGGATTTTCTTCGTCGCCCCGTATCCTCTGTTCTGGGCAGCCCGGAAGACCAGAGTGTCCAGGAAGCCCAGGAGACTCTGACAGGGTGGGCCGTTGGGGTGGCTCGTGATCCGGCCACTCGGGGTTTCCTGGTGGAGAAGCTGGATGCGGCTCTCGAAAAGGCCGGGGATCGAAGCTGGGGGGAGGTCCTGGAACGGGTGCCCCTGGAGACTATCGCCCGCTGGCTGGTAACGGCCGCCAGGAGCGAGTCGGCGGAGAAGCTCCTACGACGTGGCACGGAGCGGTTGCTGGAGGGTCTCCTGGACCACCCCATCGGGACCCCGGCGAAGTGGCTGCCCCCGGAGACTCCCCGCCGCATCGAGGAGGCCATCGGGGACCCGCTGTGGAGCTGGCTCCAGACCCAGGTGCCGGATGTGGTCCACAGGATCAATGTGGCTGGACGGGTGGAGGAGAAGGTCCTGAACTACCCCACTGCCAAGATGGAAGAGTTGGTGAAACGCGTTACCGACCGTGAGCTCAGACTCATTGTACGGTTCGGATACGTCCTGGGGGCGGTGATCGGAAGTGTGCTGGTCCTGATGGATTTCCTCTGGCCGTAAGAGGTTTCCTCGCCGGCCTTGCACCCTGCCGACACGATCCTCACGAGATCCTTACCCGAACCCCCTTGTTCAGCCCCCCAATACAGAGTCAAATACTCTCACGGAAGAGGCCGTTTCAATCTCTCCCCGAGAGTTTTGGATGGCATCCCTTGGCCCTTTGATCGGTTCCCCGAGGACCCCGGTACAATGAAAACCCTCTCCTACCGACCTGCACCTCAAGTCCGAATCTCTACCACCCGGCCCCAATCAATACCCTGGAGGCCGGGGATTCTCTTCTTCTCCATGGTGTTCTTCCTGTTCCCCGGGGGCCCGCTGAGGGCTCAGACAGAGGGAACCTCCATAAATCTCACCCTGGACCGGATGGTGGATCTGGCCCTCAATTCCAGCTTCCGGGTCCGCCAGCTGAACCTTTCCATCGACCGCACCCGCTATCGACTTCAAGCCGAACAGGCCCGTCTCAAGTCCAGAGTGGATCTCGAAGTCACCATGCCGGCCTTCAACGCTTCGATGGAATCGACGGCATCATCAAACTCGACCGTGCGAAATTCATTACGTGGGTCGCGGCCCGGTTTGCGCAACTCGGCGACAGAAGTGCTGATAAAGATCGGTGCGCCGGCCGTACCCGATCTGTTCAACGTTCTCAAGGACGGAGACAAGGACGAGCGGAAGATTGCCGCCGATATCCTCGGTGACGTCA
>CBDUAX010000045.1:0-14703 GCA_965365235.1 uncultured bacterium | reverse complement strand
CGATGAGGGCTCCGGGGATATCGAAATCATCGTCCTGAAGAGGGTTGTCGAGGAGGTAGAGGACCCTTCCTCGGAGATCGGTTTGAAGGAAGCCCATTGGGATGATCCGACCTATGAGATCGGCGACGTCATGGAGATTCCGGTGGACTTCGCTGAGTTCGGGCGAAACGCCGTAATGGCCACCAAGCAGCGGATCGTTCAGCGGGTGAGGGAAGGGGAGCGCCAACGGATCCGGGAGGAGTTCGCTGACCGGGTTGGAGAGCTCCTTTCCGGGGAGGTCCAACAGATCGAGCGGGGGAAGATTGTCGTGATGTTGAACCTGGCCCGGGATGCGGAGGCCATCATCCCATGGCGGGAACAGAATCCGAGGGAACGGTTCCGGCAGGGCGATCCCATCCGGGCGGTACTGAAGAAGGTCGATGAGACCCCTAAAGGGCCTCGGCTGATCCTCTCCAGGGGCGACCCGCTCTTTGTTGCGTCTCTCTTCAAGCTCGAGGTCCCTGAGATCTACCAGGGGATCGTCGATATCAAGGAGCTGGCTCGGGAGGTGGGGGGGCGGACCAAGATCGCCGTGTCCAGCCGGGATGATTCCATCGATCCGGTGGGCGCGTGTGTAGGCCTCAAAGGGTCCAGGGTCCAAGCCGTTGTGAACGAGCTGGGCGGTGAACGGATCGACATCGTCCCGTGGCATCCGGATCCGGAGATCTTCGCCAGGCGTGCCCTGGCCCCAGCCCGGGTGGCTAAGGTGATCAGTGACTCCTCGAGTCAGGTGATCACCGCCATTGTGGACGAAGATCAGCTCTCGCTAGCCATCGGGAGGAATGGGCAGAACGTCCGGTTGGCCTCTCAGCTCATCGGGTGGCAGATCGATCTCTACGGGTCCAGGGAATGGCTGGAACGCGGGGCCGACCTCTCCCTATTCGGAGAGCTACCCAGTGAGGACTCGTACGAGACCTCTGACTTTCCTCTCAACGAGCTGGATCTCGAAGAGTCGACTCTAGCGGCGCTGGAAGCCGCGGGATATCATACCTTTCTTGACATTATCGACTTGGAGAAAGACGACTTCCTCAAGGTCCCTGGTCTCACCGAACCAGAAGCCGACCGGCTTCTGGAAATCATCGACGAACTGACGGTGGTTGAAGGAGAGGTCGGCACCGAGACCCCTGGAGCTTCGGAGGGCTCGGCGATCGAGGTGGGTCAGGCGGAGGTCGAGGCCCTGAAGGATGAGGATGGAGAGGTGGCCGAGGAGGCGGTTCTCTCTGAAGCCGAGAGCCAAGATTCCGACACTCCGGAAGACCAGAAGGAGTCGGCTCCGGACGGGGAGGATGCTACCCCAGGTCCGGAGGAGGACAGTGAAGGCGAGGAGTCAGAGAGCTGAAGCCCTTGCTCTTCTGGGTTTAGCCCAGAGGGCCGGGGCTGTTGTCAAAGGGACTGGCGCCACCCGAAATGCCTTACGTTGCGGCGAGGCCCGGTTGGTTCTCCTGGCCACGGACGGGTCGGAACGCCAGCAGAACAAAGTGCTCCACCTGGCCGATGCCAGGGGAGTCCCGTGGGAGCGATTGAGCTCAATGGAAGAGTTGGGGGAGGCTGTTGGAGCAGGACCCCTCACTTCCCTGGCAGTGACTGGGAAGCGGTTTGCAGGTGAGATCCAGAAGCGACTGTGAAGGGATTGAAAGGAAGGGCGATTTTTCCGCCCAGCGGAGGTAGCGCAAGCGAATGCAGGTTATTGAACTAGCCAACGATCTCAGGGTCCCCCCGGAGGGACTCGTCCACCTCCTTCGTGAGATGGGGATCCCCGTGGCGGACCCCAAATCGGAGGTTCGTGACGCAGATGTGTCCAGGATCCTGGCAAGGATCGAGCGGGAGCGAAGGGCGGGGCACAAGGATACCTCCGAGGCCCTCGAGGCCGCCATTGAGGACGCCCAGGGCTCTCACAGGCCCAGGCGCCGGCGCCGGCGTGCGGCCGCGAAAGTAGAGGCCCCACCCACCGAAGTAGTGGCCGACGAAGGCGAGATGGAGGACGCCGGAGAAGGGCCCGGCGAGGGGGATCCGGAGATGGAGGCGCCTGAGGTTGATGCTGAGGCTGAGGTCCTCTCGGTGAACGAGCCCGAGGCCGAGGAGCCGGAGCCCTCTGATTCGGAAGCGGAGGAGGAGCCCGACCTGGAACCGGCCGCGGGTGAGGCCGAGATGGAAGAGGTTGCGGAGCCCGAGTTGGAGGAACCCGTTGGGGAGTCCGAGGAGCCGGTACCGGAAGCTTCGAAGGACCCCTCGGAAGGTTTCGACTTCGAAGAGGTGGAGGTGCAGGAAGGGCCGGTAGCCGAGGTTCTCGAGGAGGCGATAGAGGAAGAGGCGATGGAAGCCGGCCCCAAGCCTGAACCTGTTCGGCAGGCTGCGCCCGAAGGACCTGCCAGAGTCATCCGACGCCCAGCACCGGCACCCGCTGCGTCGGCGGGCCCGGGTGGTCAGGTGCGAGTCCAGGCGGAAGGATATACCGCTGATGGAAGGAAGAAGGCCAAGAAGGACAAGAAGGGGAAGAAGCGGCAACGGGTGGACCAGGATGCCGTCCAGTCCAACATCCAGCGGGTGATGGCGGAGCTGAAGGGTGGCGGTGGGAAGAAGCGGCGGAGGCAGAAGGGGTCTGTCCCAACGAAAGAACAGGTTGAGGCTGCGAAGGAAGAGGAGAGGATCGAGCAGGAGAAGGAACGCACCACGGTTCGGGTAAACGAATTCCTCACCGTGGCGGAGTTGGGAGAGCTCATCGACACCTCTTCCACGGAGATCATCGGGTCGGCGTTCAAGAACATGGGCTTGATGGTCACCATCAACCAGAGGCTGGACTTCGACCAGATCGAGTTGCTGCTGGAGGAGTTCGGGTTTACCGCGGTCCTCGAGGAGGAGTATGCGGCGGAGGACATCACGGAAGAGGAACCGGAACTGCCAGAAGACCTCAAGCCCCGCGCCCCTGTGGTCACGATCATGGGTCACGTGGACCACGGAAAGACCAAGCTTCTGGACCACATCCGCAGTACCAACGTGGTTGCCGGGGAAGCAGGTGGGATTACTCAGCACATCGGTGCCTACCATGTCGTCCTTCCCGATGAGCGGACCATGACCTTCCTGGACACACCGGGGCATGCGGCGTTCACCGCCATGCGGGCCCGGGGTGCCGATGTGACCGATATCGTAGTCCTGGTGGTGGCGGCGGACGATTCGGTCATGCCTCAGACCGTTGAGGCCATCAGCCACGCCCGGAATGCGGGTGTTCCTCTAGTCGTGGCCATCAACAAGGTGGACCTGCCCACGGCGAATGCCGGGAAGGTGAAACAAGAACTCCTCCAACACGACGTCACGGTCGAAGACTTTGGAGGCGATGTCCTGAGCACCGAAGTCAGTGCAAAAGCGGGCACGGGCGTGGAGGACCTTTTGGAAAAGGTTCTCCTTCAGGCGGAGATGCTGGAACTCAAGGCCAACCCCGACCGCGAGGCCGTTGGAGCCGTAATCGAGGCTCAGCTGGATGTCGGGAAGGGACCCGTGGTGACCGTCCTGGTTCAGAGCGGGACGTTGAAGGTTGGGGACAGCTTCATCTGCGGTCTTTTCGACGGGCGGGTCCGGGCCATGTTGGACGAGCGGGGTAGGCCTGTGGAAGAGGCAGGACCTGGCGTTCCCGTCCAGGTGTTGGGGTCTTCAGGGGTCCCCCAAGCCGGGGACGCATTCAACGCCATGACAGCCGAGAAGGCCGCGGAAATCGCCACCACCCGCCAGCGGTTGGAGCGGGAGAAGCAACTCCGGATCAAGGAACGCGGGTTCAAACTGGGCGACTTCTCCAAGCTCCTGGCCGATGGCCAGGTCGGTACCCTTCCTCTCATCATCAAAGGTGATGTGGATGGATCGGTACAGGCTCTCTCCGACAGCCTGGAACAGCTGGGCACCAAAGAGGTCCAGGTTGAGATCATCCACCGAGCAGTAGGGGCCGTGAACGAGTCCGACGTGATCCTCGCCGGTCCGGCTGGGGCTGTGATCATCGGGTTCCGGGTACGCCCGGACGGGAATGCCAGGGGCCTGGCCGAACGGGAGGGCGTGGATATCCAGACCTTCGATGTCATCTACGAAGCGGTCGATCAGGTTCGAGCAGCTCTCGAGGGGATGCTGGCACCGGAGCGAAGAGAGAAGATCCTCGGATCGGCGGAGGTCAGGGATACCTTCAAGATTACGAAGGTGGGGACCATCGCCGGGTGTTACGTCAGCGACGGCACCATCGAGAGGAGTCACAAGGCACGGCTCGTTCGCGACGGCATCGTCATCTACGACGGGGATTTTTCCAGCCTCAAGCGGTTCAAGGACGATGTCAAAGAGGTCCGAGAGGGGTTCGAGTGTGGAATTGGCATCGCCAACTTCAACGATATCAAGGTTGGGGACGTCATCGAGTGCTATCAGGTCGAGGAGTTTGCTCGGACGTTGGCTCAATCCTGAGGGGTGAAGCCCTGGCCCACAGCCCTGGTTTTTCTGCCTGACTGCCGCCCATGGTCATTGGAGTTTGCTCCTGGGAGCTTGCCTTGCCGGAGTGCCGGTCCCTGAAGGAGAAGAGGCGGGTGGTGAAGTCCCTCAAAGAGCGCCTTCAGACGCGGTTCCGGGCTTCTGTAGCCGAGACCGGGTTCTTGGACGTCTGGACTCGAGCAGAATTGACCGCTGCGGTAGTGGCCTCCGATGCCGGGCACGCAGATTCCATTCTCGGGAAGCTCGACCGGTTCATCGAAGGGGATGGGCGAGCACTCATCATCCGAGCGGACCGGTCGTTCCGATGAGACCTGGTGCGTTTGGCTCCGGAGCGGAACTCGGAGCACCGGTCCGGGGAGCTTTGGAGAAGACCCGGGGAGGGGAACGGCCATGAGCGGCCATCGTTCATCCCGCCTGAATCAGCAGTTCAAGAGGGAAATCTCCTCCATCCTGTCCAGGAAGGTTCGGGATCCCAGGGTCGGGAATCTCCTGGTGACCGAGGTGCGGGTCACCACCGACCTTTGGGTCGCACGGGTCTTCGTAAGACTCCTGGATCGGGAGCGGAAAACCGAGGAGGTTCTGGTCGGCCTGGAGGCCGCTGCCCCCTTCGTTCGCAAGGAATTGGGAAAGGTCCTCAGAATCCGGCGCATCCCCGAGCTCCGGTTCGAACTCGATACGAGTCTGGACTCAGCGACTCGGATCGAGGAACTCCTCCGGGAGGTCTTGCCGGAGGATGAGGGAGAGGAGACGGGGAGACTCGCCGAGGAGCACCCAGAGAGCCCGGGAGCCGAGATTTCGGAGGAAAGAGATTGAGCTCTCTTTCAGGGCTTCTTCTCGTGGATAAACCGGTCGGGCCTACCTCCCACGACGTGGTGTCCCAGGTCCGGAAAGCCGCCGGGATTCGCCGAGTCGGCCATGCCGGTACTCTCGATCCCTTCGCCTCGGGGTTGTTGCTGGTACTCCTGGGACAGGCGACCCGGCTGTCGGAGTACCTGATTCCCCTGGACAAAAGCTACGAAGCCACCGCCCGGCTAGGCATCGAGACCACCACCCACGACCCGGAAGGGGAGGTGGTCCTCGAGGACGGGTCCTGGAGAGACCTCTCGGAAGAAGTGGTTTCCCAGGCGTTGGACGGCCTCTCAGGCGCTCTGCTCCAGGAGCCGCCTCGATTCTCCTCCAAGAAGGTTCGGGGTGAGGCGGCCCACAGGAGGGCTCGGCGGGGGGAGACGGTCACGCTGGCACCTGTGGAGATCACGGTCTTTGAAATCCGGCTCCTGGCATTCGAGGCTCCGATGGTCCGCTTCTGGGTCCGATGCTCCTCGGGGACGTACATCCGGGCTTTGGCTCGGGATCTGGGGCGAAAGCTCGGCCCAGGGGCTCACCTGACCCGCCTCGTCCGTACCGCAATCGGTTCTTTTCCTCTCGCCGAAGCCAGCGGCGTCGAGGCATTGGAGAACCCCGGCGTTATCAGGAACCAGATCCGGCCTCCTGCAGCCGCCCTGGCCCACTTCCCGGCCATCGAGGTCTCCATGGGTGACGCGGTCAGGGTTCGACAGGGGCAGTCCCTCCCCAGGCCCACCGGAGACTTCCACGACGGCGCTTTCATCGGGATCCTCCAGGAGGGGGAGCTCTTGGGGGTCGGGTCCGTGGAGGGCGATAGGCTTCGGCCCCGAAAAGTTCTGGCCCATGGTTGAGTACGCCGTAGACCCCAAGCTGTCCCCGGGGCTTCCAAAGGATCCCAACGGGACGGTGGTGACCGTGGGGACCTTCGACGGGGTCCACCGCGGTCATTGGGCCGTACTACAGGAGATCCGACTCAGGGCGAAGGAGACGGGGAGGCGGAGTGTCCTGGTTACGTTCCATCCCCACCCCCTCCAAATCGTTCGTCCGGATGAGGCTCCCCCTCTCCTGACCACCCCTGCGGAGAAGAAGGAGATCCTGGCTGAGACGGGTCTCGACTACGCTGTCTTCCTTCCGTTCACCCACGTCCTGGCCGAGTACTCTCCCCGACGTTTCGTCCAGGAGATCCTCATCGGCCGCCTCGGCGTCCAGGAACTGGTCATCGGGTACGACCATGGATTTGGGAAGGGGCGCTCCGGCGATGTCCTCACCCTCAAGGATATCGGACAGGATCTTCGGTTCACTGTCGACGTCGTGTCTCCGATTCGTACCGGAGAGGCCCCAGTCTCCTCCTCCCGAATCCGGATGGCTCTCCTTCAAGGGGAGGTGGAGGAGGCGAGGGCGGGGCTGGGTCGCCCCTACAGCATCCGGGGTATGGTGGTCCGGGGAGAAGGGAGGGGGCGAAGTCTTGGATTTCCAACGGCGAACCTCTGGGTTCCCGCCAACGGGAAGTTGATCCCTCCTCCCGGTGTTTACGCTGTTCGGGCCGGAACAAGGGGAGGACTCTTCGGCGGGGCCCTTCATATCGGGCCCAGACCCACTTTCCGGGGGTCGCCTCCCACCATTGAGCTCCATCTCTTGGACTTCGATGGAAATCTGTATGGGGAGCAGATCAGGGTCGAGTTCATCCGCTTTCTGCGGGACGTCCGTCCTTTTGCTTCGGCCACGGCTTTGGTGGAACAGTTGAGGGCGGATGTGGATGCCGCCCGGACCTCGCTCGAATCGGAGGGACCTCTCCCCTCGAACGGAGCCCCGGCCAACGGTGGGGGGCCAACCTTCGAAGGCGGCCGGTAAGCCTTGAGATGGACCGGGACTTTGGATATTCTTTTAGGCTTATAGTTGAACGGAAAAAAACGAGGAGGGGCTTCCCCTGCAGTTTCGACTCTTGCGGAGGCTCGACGCGGATGACCATCGATCGCAAAGAAATCATCAAGAAATTCCAGCTCCACGAAGACGACCGGGGGAGTGCTCCAGTGCAGGTCGCACTCCTGACCGCCAGGATCAACCACCTCAGGGGTCACTTCGATGCCCACAAGCACGACCACCACAGCCGTCGTGGGCTTCTGAAGATGGTGGGGAGGCGTCGCCGCCTCCTGGAATACCTGAGGAAAACCGATCTGGAGCGATACCGGCAGTTGATCGCGGATCTGGGCCTCCGACATTAGGGGCAAGAAGGGGGCGGCGACAGTCGGCTGTCGCCGCTTTTTTTCTGCCTTTGGAGGCTGGAGCCTCCCCATGGCCAACACCCCCCAAACAGCCCGGAAGACACCGGCCAGCGAAAGCTGCCCCGGGGTTCAGGCCATATGCATGGATTAAGAGACGTTGAGAGATAGACGAGAGAAAGAAAAAAGCAGAGAAAAGGAACGGAAGAGTACAAGATGACAAAGAGGATTGAGAAACAGTTCGCGGGCCGCCCCCTCATCATCGAGACGGGGCGTATGGCTCGGCAGGCCGCAGGATCGGCGCTGATCCAGTACGGAGACACCGTGATTCTGGTGGCTGCGACGGCCCAGGATCGCCCCACCCATCTACCCTTCTTCCCTCTTACCGTTGAGTACAGAGAGAAGAGCTATGCCGCCGGAAAAATCCCCGGTGGGTTTTTCAAGCGGGAAGGACGGCCAGCCGAGAAAGAGATCCTCTCGGCCCGTCTCATCGACCGGCCCCTGCGGCCGCTCTTTCCCGATGGGTTCATGCACGAAACCCAGGTGGCATGTTTCCCCCTGAGCGCGGATCAGGAGAATGACGCTGACGTCTGGGGGCTCATGGGGGCCTCCCTAACGCTGAACATGTCCAACATCCCCTTCAACACCCTTCTGGCGGGTGTGCGGATCGGGCGGATCCAGGGGAACTGGGTCCTCAATCCCACCTTCCAGCAGTTGGAATACTCGGATGTGGACATCGTGGTGGCCGGCACCGAGGATGCCCTTTTGATGGTTGAGGGCGGAGCCGTTGAGGTCCCTGAAGAAGAGATCCTGACCGGGCTCGAGGTAGCCCACGCCGGAATCAAGGAGCTCATCGAGTTCCAGAAGGAAATCCTCCCGGAAACCCGCACGCCAGAGATGGAATGGACCCCGATCCTACCGGACCAGGAGCTGAAGGAGAAGGTCGTGGGGCTGGCCCAGGTCCGGGTGGCCGAGGCCCTTCAACTGTCGGAAAAGCAGGAACGGAGCCAGGCCATGGCCTCGGTTCAGGAAGATGTCCTGGCGGCTCTGGTGGAAGAGAACGAGGAGTACGCCGAGAATCATAAGGACATCAAGGAGATTCTCAGGGGCATTGAGAAAAAGACCATGCGGGACCGGATCCTGGATGCCGGGGAGCGGGCCGATGGGCGGGCTGTCGACGAGGTTCGCCCCATTACCTGTGAGATCGGCGTCCTTCCCCGGACCCACGGGTCCGCGCTGTTCACCCGGGGCCAGACCCAGGCGTTGGCGGTGACAACCCTCGGGACCTCCAGAGACGAGCAGAGGATCGACTCCATCGACACCAGCGAGGAAGTAACGAAGTCGTTCATGCTTCACTACAACTTCCCGCCCTTCGCCACTGGAGAGGCCAAGCCATACCGGGGCACGAATCGACGAGAGCAAGGACATGGAGCCCTGGCTGAGCGGGCGATTCAGCCTCTTCTGCCGGCTTATGATGACTTCCCCTATACCATCCGAGTCGTTTCGGACATCCTGGAGTCCAACGGTTCTTCCTCCATGGCTTCTGTGTGTGGGGCTTCCCTTGCTCTGATGTCCTCCGGGGTACCCACCAAAGGCGCTTGTGCCGGCGTGGCCATGGGGCTCATCAAGGAAGACGATCGTGTAGCGGTCCTCACCGATATCCTCGGCCTGGAAGACGCTCTGGGCGACATGGACTTTAAGGTTGCGGGGACCCGTGAAGGCATCACGGCGATCCAAATGGACATCAAGATTCAAGGGTTGACCCACGAGATCCTCTCGGAGGCTCTCGGTCGAGCCAAGACGGGTCGGTTCCACATCTTGGATATCATGGATCAGACGATCTCCAAGCCTTCCGACGATCTCTCGGAGTTCGCGCCCAGGATTGTCTCCATTCAGATCAATCCCGAGAAGATCGGCGAGATCATCGGGCCCAAAGGAAAGACAATTCGGGCCATCCAGGAGGAGTCTGGAGCCACCATCGATATCGACGACTCCGGGGTCGTGAAGATTGCCGCCGTCTCGGGTGAGGCGGGAATGAGGGCCAGGGAGATGGTGGAAGCCATCGTCCAGGAGCCGGAAGTGGGTCGCATCTACGAAGGGCCGGTGAAGAACACGACTACCTTCGGAGCCTTCATCGAAATCCTTCCGGGAACCGAGGGTCTGTGCCATATCTCGGAACTGCAGGATGGCAGGACGGAGAAGACCGAGGACGTCTTGAAAAAGGGCGATATCACCAAGGTCAAGCTCCTTGCCATCGACGAGAAGGGTCGATTGAAGCTTTCGCGGAAAGCGGCGCTGGCCGAGAGCGAGAGTGCCGAAGGTTAGGAACCGGCCCATGGGCGTCCGGTTGGGCAGGGGCCTTTTGGGGCCTGAGTCCAACCGGCGTGCGGCCCGTGATGCTGCACGAGTCACCTCCCTCACCGGGGAAATGGCCGAGAGCGCCTTGCCGAACGGAGTGCGTGTACTGACGGAGCGGATCCCAGGGGTCCGCTCCGTTGCGTTGGGCGTATGGGTTCGCCAGGGAGCGGCCCATGAACCACGGGGGGTGATGGGAGCAAGCCACCTGCTCGAACACATGGTGTTCAAGGGAACGGAGAAACGGTCCGCCCGAGAGTTGGCCTTGTCCCTCGAGAGCCTGGGTGGGTCGCTTGACGCCTATACCTCCAGGGAGCACACCAGCTTTCAGGCTCGGGTCCTGGATGAACACTTCCCTTTGGGGTTGGACGTCCTTGCGGACCTCACACTATCCCCCCTGATCCGAGACGAGGATCTCGCGCTGGAGCGTGAGGTTGTCCTCGAAGAGATTGCTACGGTGGAGGACACGCCCGACGATCTGGTCTTCGACCTTCACGGGGGGCGGCTGTGGGGGGACCATCCCTACGGGCAGACCATCCTCGGCACTCGAGAGTCGGTTGGAGAGATGTCCGCCTCCACCCTCCGGGAGGTTCATGGCACCCGGTATACCGGGAAGAACCTCATCGTCGCCGCGGCTGGACAGGTTGTTCACCAGGAGGTCGTTGACCAGGTCGAAGGCCTTTTCGGATCCGTTCCCTCCGGTGAAGCTACACCGTCCTTGCCCGATCCGGTTGGAGGATCCAAAGGGGATTACCATCAGGAAAGAGACTCGGCCCAGACCCACCTGGTCTTCGGGGGACGAGTTCCGGGCCACTCGGATCCTCGAAGGTACCCTTTGGCCATCCTCTCATCGGCCTTGGGGGGCGGAATGAGCTCGCGTCTGTTCCAGAGAGTCCGAGAGGAGTTGGGCTTGGCATACTCGGTCTTCACCTTTCAGTCGTTCTATTCCCGTGGTGGTGTGTCCGGAGTGTATGTCGGCACGCGGCCGGCAACCGCCGCAAAAGCCACCGATGCCGTGCGATCGGAGTTGACTCGAGTTTCCACGGAGTCTCTTCCCGAGGACGAGCTAAACCAGACCAAACAGCAGCTCAAGGGGCAGATCATGCTCTCCCTGGAGTCTACCGGATCAAGGTTGTACCGGTTGGCCGGATTTGCCCTTCATGAAGAGCCCTTCCTCACTCTGGACCAGCTCCTCAATCGGCTCGATGAAGTGACCCCAGAAGACGTTGCACAGGTGGCGAAAGAGTTCCTGGACCCCGGGAAGATGCCCCTCCTTTCCCTGGGGCCGTCTACCTGAGTCCCGGCCCTCTTCCGAGCCCTGGGAAACCCGGCCTATTGACCCTCGCTTCCCGGCCAAACTTCTCTTAAGATGATTGACTTTGTGGATGACTACCGGGGCCCTCTTTTGGGGCCGGTTGGGCGTAACCCTAGAAAAGAAGCGCGGACCATGCTGATTGGCGTGCCGAAGGAAATCAAAACGAACGAGAACCGGATCGCTCTGGTTCCCGCAGGGGCAGAGGCTCTCGTAGGAGAGGGCCATCAGGTTTTCATCGAGAAGGGGGCTGGGCTGGGGAGCGGCTTCACCGACGCCCAGTACAAGGCGGTTGGAGCCAAGATCCTGCCCACGGCAGCAAAGGTCTGGGCCAAGGCCGAAATGATCATGAAGGTCAAAGAGCCCATCAAACCCGAGTGGCCCCATATCAAAGAGGACCAGGTTCTATTCACCTACTTCCACTATGCAGCCGACAAGGCCCTTACGCTGGCTCTGAAGAAGACCAAATCGGTCAGCATTGCCTACGAAACGGTTGAGCTTCCCACGGGTGAGCTTCCTCTCCTCACGCCCATGAGTGAAGTGGCTGGGCGCATGGCGACGCAGGAAGGCGCCAAGTACCTGGAGAAATTCTTCGGAGGCCGTGGTGTCCTTCTTGGCGGTGTCCCCGGTGTCCGGCCGGCAGAGGTCCTGGTTCTAGGTGGCGGTGTGGTCGGAACCCATGCCGCGAAGATGGCCTGCGGGCTGGGCGCCCATGTGACGATCATGGACATCGATCTCCAGAGGCTCCGTGACCTGGCTGACTTCATGCCGGCCAACTGCGACGTCATCTACTCGAACCGGCAAAACATCCTCGAGCTCCTGCCCACGACCGACCTCCTGATTGGTGGCATTCTCCTGCCCGGCGCCAAAGCGCCGTACCTGGTCACCAAGAAGGACCTCAAGATCATGCAGCCCGGGTCTGTCATCGTGGACGTATCCGTCGACCAGGGTGGGTGTATCGAAACCACCAAGCCCACGACCCACGAGAACCCCATCTACGAGGTGAACGGTGTCGTCCACTATGGCGTGGCAAACATGCCTGGCGCCGTTCCGAGGACCAGCACTCTCGCCCTCACGAACGCCACCCTCCCTTACGCGATTCAACTTGCGAACAAGGGTTGGAAGCAGGCCTGCAAAGACGATGGGGCCTTGGCCCTGGGCGTAAACATGGTGGCCGGCAAGATCGTGTATCCGGCGGTGGCAGAGGCATTCAAGATGAAATCTGAGGCCCTTGAGCCCCATCTGGACTGATTTGCCGGGATTGAGGCCGTGTAACGGGCGGCCTCCTGGAAAGGGGAAAGGGATCCGTGTCTGATCCCCAAAAGGTCCGGTTTCTCCGTCTACCGGGGAACCCGGACCTTCCCCTTCCGGCCCGGGCCACCGCGAACTCGGCTGGATTCGATGTCCGGTCGTCGGAGCCGGACTTTTCTCTGAAACCCGGCGAGATTCGGTCCGTCGCTACGGGGCTGGTGATAGAACTTCCGCCAGGATTGGAATGCCAGGTCCGCCCCAGGTCGGGTTTGGCGGCCAAGTTCGGGATCACTCTTCCCAACAGCCCGGGAACCATCGACCCGGACTACCGGGGGGAGTTACGGGTCTTGATGCAGAATACCGGCTCTCGTGCCGTGGCTATTCAGCGGGGTGAGCGGATTGCCCAACTGGTCTTCGCCCGGTTCGAAGCACCCGACGTCATGGAGGCAGAGGGCCTTTCAAAGACGGACCGGGGTGCCGGGGGATTCGGGAGCACGGGTACCCGCTAGACACTGCAGGACCCAAAAGCATGCCGGATTGGCAGACGTTTCGGTGGGGCGACAATCCATTACCGGACAAACGCTTGTGACATTTCGTCTTGCACGGTTTTTGAGGTTCGCGTAGCTTCGAACGTTTATAGGATGATCCCTCCGGAGGATCGCTTCTCCGGAGATGCCCTGTCCTTTTACCAAAGCCTGTTTTGAGCGACGATTCCTCGTTCCTGACCCGCTGGCTGAGTTCCGGCCGCCTCATCCCGGTGAATGACATCGCTGTGGACCTTGGCACAGCCAACACCCTGGTATACGTGAAGGGTGAGGGCATCGTTCTGAACGAACCCTCCGTGGTGGCCGTGGAGAAAGGATCCCGAAGGATCCTCGGCGTCGGGTTGGAGGCCAAGCGGATGCTGGGGAGGACCCCGGAGGGGATCGAGGCCGTTCGGCCGCTGAAGGATGGGGTCATTGCCGATGTCGACGTAACCGAGATGATGCTTCGGCACTTTCTGAAGCAAGTGACCGCGAAGCGCATCTTCCGAATCAAGCCGAGAGTCGTCGTGGGCGTCCCCTCGGGGATCACCGAGTTGGAACGTCGGGCAGTACGGTCATCAGCCATGGCAGCAGGTGCGAAGGTGGTCTATATGGTGGCGGAGCCAATGGCCGCCGCCATCGGCGTTGGCCTTCCCGTGGAAACCCCCACCGGCAACATGGTCATCGACATCGGGGGAGGAACCACGGAGATCGCGGTTATCGCACTTTCAGGAATCGTCTCAAATACTTCTATCCGGGTGGGTGGGGACGAACTCGATTCGGCCATCGTCACCTTCCTCCGGAAGAACTACAACCTCCTCATCGGGGAGCCCACCGCTGAGGCCATCAAGATTCAGATTGGCTCAGCCTTCGACTTCGGTGAGGAAAGGGACATGGAGGTGAAGGGCCGGGATCTGGTGAGCGGGATCCCGAAGACCGTCACCGTGCACTCACAAGAGGTCCGAGAGTGCATCCAGGAGCCCATCCAGGCCATCGTCGAAGCGGTGAAACGATCTCTGGAGATCACGCCCCCTGAGTTGGCTTCGGATATCGTGGACCGCGGTATCGTCATGACCGGGGGTGGGGCCCAGATCCGAGGTTTGGATCGCCTGCTACAGCACGAGACGAATCTACCCATTCATGTTGACGAGGAACCCCTCACCTGTGTGGTTCGGGGTGCCGGTCGGATCCTGGACGATTTCAATAAATACAGGTCCGTACTCGACACCTGATCCTGTCGACGCACCTTCCAACCCTCGGGCGTGGTGGGGGCGGGGTCGTCTTCCCGGCCGCTACGGGACGTTTGTCGAACCTCCTTCCCGCCTGATCCCCTGAGGCCATGGCCACCTATTCTGAGTCACCGGAGGAGACCCGGGGTCGGCGCGAATGGACGCTGGCCGGGATCTTCGTTTTCCTGGCCGTGGCGGTGTTGTATCTCCCAGAGGGAAACCAGGGGCAACTGGCGGCTGCTTTTCGGGCAACGGTCCTTCGCCCCTTCCTCTTCACACAGGAAGTCCTGGCTCAGGCCCGTCTCAGGGCTGAAGACGCCGGGCAGCTCCAACTCAGCCTCGATTCCCTGGCAGCTTTGGTCACCATCCAGGCCCCATTGGCGGAGGAGAATCGTCGCCTACACCAACTCCTCGGCCTTCGGGAACGGGCTCCGGGCTCTTTCCTCCCCGCCAGCGTGATCCGGCCGGGGACCCCC